>NZ_JBSGBK010000004.1:0-210519 GCF_053601215.1 Amycolatopsis sp. NPDC004772 | reverse complement strand
TCTAGCCGGGGGGGCTCCCGCGCGGGGGCCGCCCGCTTCTCGTCGTGCCCGGGATCAGAACCGCAGGGCGCGGATGATCGAGCACGGGTCGGTGTAGGACTTCCAGCGCACGATCCGGCCGCCGCGGACGGTCAGGCATTCGACGTACTCGATCTCGAACGCCACGCCGGTGCCGCGGGCGATGCCCTTCTCGTGCACGATGCCGACGGCCTGGTCGCCGTCCACCACCAGGCCGCGCAGCTCCTTGCGCTTCACCTCGCAGACGGACGTGAACGCCTCGAAGCTGGCCAGGACGGCGGCCGGGCCGTGGTAGGTGCCGATCCAGGGCATGCAGTCGTGGTGGCCGGGCACGCCGACGAAGTTGACCCACTCGACGTCGTCGCCGAGCAGGTCCGCGGCCTGCGTGACGTCGCCGCCGCACACGCGCTCGAACCACGCCAGCGCGGTGGCCCGGGTGCTGCCGGTGTCCTCCCCGGCGGCCGGGGCCGGCCCGCCGGTCTGCCAGTCCGGGGTGAAGGTGACCGCGGTGATCCGCCAGCCGGTGCCGGTGCGGTGCAGGGCCATCCGGTAGTGGCCGCCGAGCACCCACGGCGGCCCGCCGCCGTCCGGCACGTGCGTGGCCTGGACCTGGCAGCGGCAGACCGCGGTGTCGCCGTCGAGGGCGACCAGGTGGTTGCCGATCAGGTGCTGGGTGGCGGCGAACCCGGCGAACTCCGCCGCCCAGCCCGCCACCGCGTCGGCGGCCGGGACGGTGCCCGCGTCGCCGCCGTGCAGCGCGCGGTAGTCCAGGCGGACGGACTCGGCCAGCAGCCCGGTCATCGCCGTCCAGTCGCGGCGGTCGGCGTACCAGCCGAACCTGTCGCACGCCTCGATCACGTCCAGCCGGTCGTTCGCGGTCATCGCCTGCTCCTGTCGGCCAAGGGCGCCGCGGCCAGGTCGAGCGCCGCGGCGACGGTCGGTTCGTCGTCGTAGAAGTCGAACTGCGTGCCGGTCAGCCAGTGCACTGTGGACGGTCCGGCCAGCCGCGCGAGGAACTTCCGGACGCCGCCGGGCAGGGCCGCGTCTTCGCTGTGCACGAGGACGACCGGCGCGGTGACCCGGCGGGCGGCGGCGATGGGGTCGAACCGCAGCCAGTGCGGCCAGGAGAGCTCGGCGAACCGGTTGGGCCACTGCGGGACGGCCCCACGGGCCGGGTCGAGGTAGTAGGCGAAGGGGCCGGGCATCGCGGCCGTCGCGTCGGTGGTGCTGACGGCGGGGACGTACCGGACGGCCCCGGTCCGCGCGTACTCGGCGGCGGCCGCCTCGCCGCGCCGGATCCGTTCGGCGACCCCGGCGGTGCCGCCGTAGACCTCGCCGACGAGTTCGGCGTCGTGCAGCCAGGGGGCGACCATCGCGAGAGAACCGAACAGGGCGGGCTCCGCGGCCGCCGCGACGGCCAGGTACCCGGCGCCGGCGCAGATCCCCACCCCGCCGACGTGCTCGGTGTCCACAAGGGAGCATCGGCGCAGGAACCCGGCCGCGGCGATCAGGTCCGCCACCTTCCGGTCCGGCAGCTCGGCGTCGCGCGGGGATCCGGCGGAGGCGCCGTGGCCCCGGAAGTCGAACGCCAGCGCGGCGATCCCCCGCCGGGCGAGGCCGCGGGCGTACCGGCCGGCCATCTGCTCCTTGACGGTGGTCCACGACCCCGCCACGACCACGGCGGGTGGGGGCGGGCCGCCGTCCGGTGGGAGGTGGAGGTCGCCGACGAGGGTGTCGCCGCCCGAACGGAACTCGACCTGCCGAACCGTCATGTCCTGCTCCCCTTCGTCTCGCCGCGCACGGCGCACCCCAGCGACGCGCGCCTCACGACGCCTCCGCCAGCACCACGCACCCCAGCTCGGTCAACGCCGCCGGAACCACCGCGCCGGGCCGGGCCGGCCGCACCGGGCCCAGCAGCCCGGCCCGGGCCAGCTCGTGCACCGCGTGCTGGTCGCAGCAGGCCACGCCGTCCACGAACAGGTCCGGCGCGCAGCCGCAGCGCAGGGTGGCGCGGCCGTCGGCCACCGCGCGCAGGATCGCCCGGTCGCGGTGGCTCAGCGGCGTCACCGGAGGTCCCCGCCGGCCGCGGCCAGTGCGGCCCGGGGGTCCTCCCGGGCGATCTCCGCGTAACCGGCGCAGAACGCGTCGCGCGCCACGCCTTCGCCGTCGAGGCCGGTGCGGTCGATCGACCGCAGCAGGCTCGCGACGTCCCGCAGCGGCGACTGCACGGCCGCCTCGGCGTCGAACCCCACCAGCAGCCAGCGGGTCGGCGTGCGCAGGACGTTCCCGAGGTGCAGGTCCCCGTGGATGCGCTGGGCGAGCCCGCCGGACGGCAGCGGTGCCGTCCCGAACCGGTCGGCGAGCGTCCGGTGCACGGACGCGACCGCCCGGCCGAGGACGCCCGCCTCGGCGGCCAGGGCCGGCCCGGCCAGGCGCCGGCCGTCCACGGCGTCCGTGGCGGAGGACTGCAGCAGGGCGAGGACGACCGGAGCACCGTCCAGGTCGCCTTCGATCGAGCCGAGCAGCGGTGCGATGTGCGGGCTGCCGGCCGCGTCGAGGGCGCGGTGCAGCTCCCGGCCGGGGTGGACGAGCCGCCGGCACAGCTTGAGCAGGTAGCGCTCGCCCAGCACCACCGAGGTGGCGCCCCGCTCGGCCGCGGCGGGCCGCCCGGTGAGCCCGCGCCGCGGCACCAGCGCCAGCCCGGCCCGCTGGCGGGGGACGAACCGGACCCGATCACGGGCCGCGCCCGTGCCGATCAGCGCCGTCAGCTCCGCGGTGAGCAAGTCGTCGGCCACGGCGTCGTACACCGCCAGCTCGCCGGTGCTGGTGATCGGGACGACGCCGGGCAGCGGGGTGCGCGGCGCGCGCAGGCCCAGCGGCAGCCCGTAACGCACGACTTCGCCGCCGGTGCGCGCCTCGGCCACGGTGAGCAGGCCGGCTGGACCGCCCCAGGCGAGCTGGTCGGTGAACCGGCCGAGCACCCGGAGCCGGACCCGGTCCACCCGGTGGCCGGCCCAGCGCTGCTCCGGCAGCCAGGTGCGCAGGGCGAGCTCGGTGTCACCGAGCAGGGCGCCGAGGCGGTCGTCGAGGGCGGCGGTCATCAGCGTCCCCTTTCGTCGTGCAGCGAGAACCAGAAGAACCCGTGCCGGGGCAGCACCAACGGGTACGGCTCGGCGCCGATCAGCGGGAAGCGGACCGAACCGGTCAGTTCCACCGGCCGCCGGCCGGCGAACTCGGTCAGCTCCAGCGCGGCCGGCTGCGGGTGCCGGGACAGGTTGTTGACGCACAGCAGCACGTCGTCGGCGCCGTCGCCGACGTGGCGGCGGAGGAACGCCAGCACCGCCGGGTTGCCGGCGTGCAGGTCGCTGTATTCGCCGAGACCGAACGCGGGGTGCGCGCGGCGCACCTCGAGCATCCGGCGGGTCCAGTGCAGCAGCGACGCCTCCCCCGCCAGCTGGGACTCGACGTTGACCGCCTGGTAGCCGTACACCGGGTCGGCGATCACCGGCAGGTACACCCGGTTCGGGTCGCACGCGGAGAACCCGGCGCTGCGGTCCGGGCTCCACTGCATCGGCGTGCGGACGCCGTCGCGGTCGCCGAGCCAGATGTTGTCGCCCATCCCGATTTCGTCGCCGTAGTAGAGCACCGGCGAGCCGGGCAGCGACAGCAGCAGCGCGGTGAACAGCTCCTGGCGGTCGCGGTCGTTGTCCAGCAGCGGGGCCAGCCGGCGGCAGATGCCGATGTTGGCCTTCATCCGCGGGTCCTTGGCGTACTCCGCGTACATGTAGTCGCGTTCCTCGTCGGTGACCATCTCCAGGGTCAGCTCGTCGTGGTTGCGCAGGAAGATCCCCCACTGGCAGCCGGACGGGATCTTCGGCGTGTGCGCGAGCATCTCCGAGATCGGGAACCGCGATTCCCGCCGCACCGCCATGAAGATCCGCGGCATCAGCGGGAAGTGGAACGCCATGTGGCACTCGTCGCCGCCGGCGGCCGGATCGCCGAAGTAGTCGACGACGTCGGCCGGCCACTGGTTGGCCTCGGCCAGCAGCACCCGCCCGGGGAACTCCTCGTCGACCACGCGCCGGACGCGCTTGAGGAACTGGTGGGTCTCGGGCAGGTTTTCGCAGCTGGTGCCCTCCCGTTCGAACAGGTACGGCACCGCGTCCATCCGGAAGCCGTCGATGCCGAGGTCGAGCCAGAACCGCACGACGTCCAGCATCGCGTCGGCCACCGCGGGGTTGTCGTAGTTGAGGTCGGGCTGGTGGGAGAAGAACCGGTGCCAGTAGAACTGCCCGCGCACCGGGTCGAACGTCCAGTTCGACGTCTCGGTGTCGACGAAGATGATCCGGGCGTCGCGGTAGCGGGAGTCGTCGTCGCTCCACACGTAGAAGTCGCCGAAGGGGCCGTCCGGGTCGCGGCGGGACTCCTGGAACCACGGGTGCGCGTCGGAGGTGTGGTTCATCACGAGGTCGGTGATGATCCGCAGGCCGCGCCGGTGCGCTTCGTCGAGCAGCTCGACGAAGTCCTCGACGGTCCCGCCTTCCGGCTGCACACCGCGGAAGTCGCTGATGTCGTAGCCGCCGTCGCGCATCGGCGAGCTGTAGAACGGCGGCAGCCAGAGGCAGTCGACGCCGAGCCACTGCAGGTAGTCGAGCTTGCCGAGCAGCCCGCGCAGGTCGCCGACACCGTCGCCGTCGGAGTCGCTGAACGCGCGCACGAGCACCTCGTAGAATACCGCCCGCTTGAACCAGCCGGGATCGGCGCGCACCGGCGGGATCATGCCGGGCCGACCGAGCCGATGTGCGCCACCGACCGGTGCGGGTCGAGCTTCACGTAGGCGTCGCGGCCCCACTCGAAGATCTCGCCGCTGACCTCGTCGTGCACGGTGTAGCGGTGGTCCGGCGCCAGTCCCAGCGCGGCGAAGTCCCAGTGCACGGTGCCCTCCTGGGTGTGGCAGTGGTCGAGGGTGACCACGCAGAGCACGGTGTCCCCGCTCGCCGGGTCGGTCTTCGAGTAGGCGATGAGGTGGTCGTTGTCGACGTGGTGGAAGCGCAGGGTGCGCAGCTGCTGCAACGCCGGGTGCGCGCGGCGGATCTCGTTGAGCCGGGCGAGCCACGGCTGCAGCGAACGCCCCTCGGCGAGCGCGGCGGCGTAGTCCCGCGGCCGCAGCTCGTACTTCTCCGAGTCGCGGTACTCCTCCGCGCCGAGTGCCTCGTGTTCGTAGAGCTCGAAACCCGAGTAGACGCCCCAGGTCGGCGCCAGGGTCGCGGCGAGCGCGGCCCGCGCGGCGAACGCGGCCGGGTTCCCGCTCTGCAGCTCCGCCGGCAGGATGTCCGGGGTGGTGACGAACAGGTTGGGCCGGGCCTCGTCGGCGTGCTCGACCAGCTCGCGGCCGAAGTCGGTCAGCTCGGCTTTCGTGGTGCGCCAGGTGAAGTAGGTGTAGGACTGGCTGAAGCCCAGCCGCGCGAGGCCGTACAGCCGGGCCGGGCGGGTGAACGCCTCGGCGAGGAACAGGACGTCCGGGTGCGTCTCCTGGACGTCGCGGATCAGCCGGTGCCAAAACGCGGGCGGCTTCGTGTGCGGGTTGTCGACGCGGAAGATCCGCACGCCGTGCCGCACCCAGAGCTCGACGATCCGGCGCACCTCCGCGTAAAGGCCCTCGGGATCCTGGTCGAAATTCAGCGGCAGGATGTCTTCATACCGCTTCGGCGGGTTTTCCGCGCAGGCGATCGTGCCGTCCGGGAGGGCGCTGAACCACTGCGGGTGCGCGTGCACCCACGGGTGGTCCGGCGCGCACTGCAGGGCCAGGTCGAGGGCGACCTCCAGGCCGAGGTCCCGGGCCCGCGCGACGAAGGCGTCGAAGTCGGCGAAGGTGCCGAGCCGGGGTTCGATGGCGTCGTGCCCGCCCTCGGCCGAGCCGATCGCCCACGGCGAGCCGACGTCACCGTCCGCGCCGGTCACGGAGTTGTTGCGGCCCTTGCGGTGCACCGTGCCGATCGGGTGCACCGGCGGCAGGTAGACGACGTCGAAGCCCATCGAGGCGATCCGGTCCAGCTGCGCGTTCGCGGTGGCGAAGGTGCCGTGCACCGGGCGGCCGGTGCTGTCCGTCCCGCCGGTCGAGCGCGGGAAGAACTCGTACCAGGCGCCGTAGCCGCCGCGCACGCGGTCGACGCGCAGCTGGCAGACCCGGCCGCGGGTGCAGAGCTCGCGCACGGGGTGTTCGCGCATCACCGGCAGCACGTACTCCGACAGCGCGGCCGAAAGCCGTTCGCGCACCAGCAGGTCCCGGTTCCGCAACGCGGTGGCCGCGTCGAGCAGCGCCTCCCGTTCGGCACGGCGGTCGGGCCGGTAGGCGACGCGTTCGAGCAGCCGCGCGCCGATCTCGAAGTCGTTGGCCAGCTCGGGCGCGCCGAGCCCGGCGGCGGCCTTGGCCCGCACGGACCGTTCCCACGCGGTCCACGGCTCGCTCCAGGCGTCGATCCGGAAGGTCCAGACCCCGGGTTCGTCGGGGACGACGACCGCCGCGAAGCCGTCCCCGCCGTCGGGCTCCAGCCGGGTCCGCCGGGTGGACCCGTCCGGCCACCGCAGCACCACCGCGGCGGCGACCGCCTCGGCGCCTTCGGCCCACACGGTGGCCGACACCCGCACGGCCTCGCCGACCACGGCCTTGGCCGGATGTTCCGCCGTCCCCACCGTGGGGCGGACGTCCTCGATCACGATGCGCCCGACCACCGCGCTCACCTCCCGCGCCGATACCGCTTCCGGTCTTCAGCGTGACAAGAGCGGTGCCGGCCAAGGGAAAACCCGCGTCGACTTTGGAAACTCGACGCAGTCGGCGCAGGGGTGGATCAGGGCGCGCGCAGGGCGTACCGACGTTCCGCATAGGCCAGGTCGTCCCGCCAGAGGCGGGCGGCGGCCCGGCGCATGAGGGGCCGCAAAACCGGCGCAAACCGTGCAGCGTGGGCGAAACCCGGCCGTTCGGACGCCGCGATCGTCGCCTCGATCACGGCCGTTTCCGGGCGGCCGTCCGGGCCGGGGCCGAGCGGGGTGGCGTGCGTTTCCACGACGCTGCCGACTCCTTCACCGTCCACAATGGTCATCAGGACGGTGCGCGGGCCGGGGCAGGTGAACTCGGCGACCACCGGGACGCCGATCTTCCCGGCCAGGCGGAACGTCACCTCGACGACGAACCGGTCGTCCTCCTCGGCGACGTCGACACCCTGCGGGGCGGACAGCACGCGCAGCCGCGCGAACGAGTACGGGTGGAACCAGGCGCCGTGCCACGGGTCGAGGCGGTTGGCCACGACGTCTTCCGGCTCGCAGACACCGGTGAGCGTGGCGACGGCGTCCACCGTCGTCCCGTCCGGACGGACCGGCACCGGCGGGCGCTCGGTGGGTTCCTCACCGCCGATCCGGTCGAGCCGGACCCACGCGAGCACGCCGTCGTCGAAGGCGGGGAGGGCCGTCCACCCGGGACGGTCCGCGCCGACGCGCAGCCCGTGCCAGCGGCAGACCAGCTCGCCGCAGTGCACCCGCGCCTGCTCCAGCGGAGCGCCGAGGTGGGGGCACGCGCCGGGGCCGACGAGCAGGCCGCCGTCGGGCCCGCGCCAGGCGACCAGTTCGCGGCCGGCCACCCGCACCCCGAACGGCCGGTCGGCGCGCACCTCGCGGGCGGCCGCGAAGACGAACCAGTTGCCGGACGGCCGCGTGCCCGCCCGCTTGACGGCGGCTTCGATGAGCGCGGGACTGCACTCCCGGTAGGTGGGTTCCTGCCGCGCCCAGGCCGGTTCCCGGAACGGCCGCACCGGCCACCGCGCCGGCCAGCGCTCGATCACCTGCCGCTTGAAGTCCACCTGACACACTCCCACCCGAACACGACCGGCCGAGAGGACCGGCTCGCGAGCCATCCTCAGCCATGTGAAGCGATTGCGCAACGCTTCCGGGCCGCGGCCGAGGTCCCGCCGCGAGGGTTCACACGCGGGCGGGACAAGGCCACGCAGTTCAGGTGTACCCGCGGGGTCGCGAAGGGAACCCACGCGCCCGGCCACCACGCCGAGCGGCCCTACGCCTTCAGCCGCTCCGCCGCCACCTCGACCGCCCCGGCCAGATCGTTCACCCACCCGACGTCCCGGCCGGCGAGGTTCGCCCACCCCGGCCCCGCCAGCACCACGTCGACCCCGCGGCCGCGCAGCCGGCGGACCAGGGCGTCGTCGATGGTGCCCGCCGACATCGACCACAGGAACACCGCGGCCGGGTCGAGTTTGGCCGTGATGGCCGCCGTCGTCTCGGCCGGGACCAGCTGGCCGAGGTACACCGCCGGGATGCCGATCTCCACCAGGGCCGCCCGCAGCACCTCCATCGGCAGGCTGTGCCGCTCGTCCGGGCAGCACGCCAGGACCACCGCCCGGCCGGGCGGGATGTTCGCGAACCGGGCGCTGTAGCGCTGGAGCGCCAACGAGATCTCGCCGGTCAGCGCCCATTCGGACTCGAAGCAGACGTCGCCGCGCAGCCAGCGGCCGCCCAGGTGCGCCAGCACCGGCACGAGCACGTCCGTCCAGGCCCGCGAGGGGCCCAGCGCGTCGAGCAGCTCGTCCAGCAACGCCGCCAGCGCCGCGAAATCAAGACCCTCCGCGGCGCCCTCCAGCTCCTCGATGCGCCGGCCGGCCGGGATGTCCGGCAGCGCGTCGGGCAGACCCGAGAAGACCGCCGCGGCGGCCTCGCGGGCGCGCAGGCCCCGGTCGATGAGCCGCTGCATGTGCTGCAGGCGGCGGACGTCGGCGTCGGAGTAGCGCCGGTGGCGCCCGTCGTCGCGCAGCGAGGGACCCACCCCGTAACGCGCGGCCCAGGTGCGCAGCGTCACCGGCGAGACGCCGAGCAGCTCGGCGACCTTGCCGGGCGTCCACGAACCCCGGCCACTCACCGCATCGACGTCCATCAACACCACGTCCTGCCAGCCGAACCCCCGGATCGAAGTTTATCCGGCACGCATCCGGCGACACCCGGGGTGGAGACCCGGGCGCCGCCGGATGCCGGACCCGCGCCGAGGGGAGGACGGCGGGCCCCGCGGGGTGGCGTGTGGCAACACCACCCCGTCCACAGGAAAGTCGCTTCGATGCGGCAGCGATCGGTTCGGGCCGCCGCTGCGTTTTCACTCGTTCAAGTGGACAAGCTACACCCCATATGCAACGGTTGCGAATCGAATAGCCTGAACGTGGGAGGGCGGCGCATGACCGCGACGATGACGCCGGCCGACCGGCTGGACGCCTGGGGCCGGCGTTGCCTGGCCGAGGCGCACGGGTTCGTGACCGAACGGGCGGCCGAGCACTTCGCCGGGCGCAGCGAGGGAGCGCTCGCGGCCACGGCGGTGCCCGAGTTCGTCGCGGGCGGGAAGTGCCTCCGGCCGCTGTTCGCCTACGTGGGCTGGCGGTGCGGGCAGCCGGACTCCGACGCCGCGGTCCGGGCGGCCGCGGCGCTCGAGCTGCTGCACTGCTTCGCCCTGGTCCAGGACGACGTGATGGACGGTTCCGCACTCCGCCGGGGCCGGCCCGCCCTGCACGTCCGGTTCGCCCGGTGGCACGAGGAGCAAGGCTGGGCCGGCTCGGCCGCCCGGTTCGGCGAATCCGCCGCGACGCTGTTCGGCGACCTTTTCCTGGTCTGGTCGGAGCAGCTCCTGCGCGAGAGCGGGCTGGACCCCGCACACCTGGCCCGGGCCTGGCCGCACTACGACGCGATGCGCGCCGAGCTGGCCGTCGGCCAGCTCGCCGACCTGGTCAACGACGCCCGCGCGCTGCCCAGCTGGGACACCCTGCTCGACGTCCTGCGCCGCAAATCCGGCAACTACACCGTGCGGCGGCCGCTGGAATTCGGCGCGGCACTGGCCGGCTGCGGCCCGGAGCTCACCGCCGGGCTGTCGGAGTTCGGCGGCCTGGTCGGCGAGGCGTTCCAGCTGCGCGACGACCTGCTCGGCGTGTTCGGCGAACCGGCCGTCACCGGCAAGCCCGCCGGGCAAGACCTGCGCGACCGCAAAGCCTCCAGCGTCGTCGTGCTCGCCGCGGCGATGGCCGGCCGGCGCCACCAGGCCGAACTCGCCGAACTGCTCGACCTCCCGGTGATCGACGACGAAGCGGTCGAACGCTGGCGGGACCTGATCGTGGCCACCGGCGCCCGGGACCGCCTGGGCGAACTGATCCGCGAACGAGCCGACAAGGCCCTGGTCGCGATCGACCCCGCGGTCGTCCCGCAACCGGCCGCCGACCTGCTCGCCGCGCTCGCGATCCGCTGCACGGACCGCGTCCGATGAAGACCGTGCCCGGACCGGTGGACCGCGTCGTCGTCGTGGGGGCCGGGCTGGCCGGCCTGGCCGCGGCCCTGCACCTCGCCGGACGCGGCCGCGAGGTCACCGTCCTCGAGCGCGACCCGGGCCCGGGCGGCCGCGCGGGCCGCGTCGAGCGCGCCGGCTACCTGCTCGACACCGGCCCGACCGTGCTGACCATGCCGTCGATCCTGCGGGACACCTTCGCCGCGGTCGGCGCCCAGCTCACCGAGGAACTGCCGCTGACCCGCCTCGACCCGGCGTACGTGGCGCAGTTCGCCGACGGCAGCACACTGCCCGTGCACGCGGACGCGGACGCGATGACCGAGGCCGTCCGCGAGTTCGCCGGCCCGGCCGAAGCCGCGGGCTACACCCGCCTTCGCGCCTGGCTGACGCAGCTGTACCGCGCGGAGTTCGGCCGGTTCGTCGACGCGAACATCGACTCCCCGCTCGGCATGCTCCGCCCGGAACTGGCCCGGCTGGTGGCCCTGGGCGGGTTCGGGCGGCTGGACAACCGGGTCGGGCGGTTCCTCTCCGACGAACGGCTCAAGCGCGTGTTCACCTTCCAGGCGCTCTACGCGGGCGAGTCCCCGATGCGGGCCCTGGCGCTGTACGCGGTGATCTCGTACATGGACACCGTCGGCGGGGTGTACTTCCCCACTGGCGGGATCGCCGCCCTGCCGCGGGCGCTGGCCCGGGTCGCGGCCGACGCCGGGGTCAAGTTCGAGTACGGCGACACCGTGGCCGACCTCGAACGCCGGGGCCGCCGCGTCACCGCCGTCCGGACCGCCTCGGGGAGCCGATACCCCTGCGACGCCGTCGTCCTCACCACCGAGCTGCCCGAGAGCTACCGGCTGCTCGGCCGGCACCCCCGGCGGCCGGTGCCGCTGCGGGCCGCGCCGTCGGCGCTCGTGGTGCACGCCGGCGGCCCCTCGGCGCACCCGGACGTCGCCCACCACACGATCTCCTTCGGGCACGGGTGGCGGTCGACGTTCGACGAGCTGATCACGCAGGGACGGCGGATGAGCGATCCGTCGCTGCTGATCACCCGGCCGACCGCGTCCGATCCGGGGCTCGCGCCGCCCGGACGTCAGCTCTACTCCGTGCTCGCGCCGGTGCCCAACCTCGACCGCGGCCAGGCGGACTGGGCGGCCGGGAGCGGCGCCTACGCCGAGGAGGTCCTCGACGTCGCCCGGGCCCGGTTGCTGCCCGGCTTCGAACCGGAGTTCACGTACGTGCTCGGCCCGGCCGAGTGGGCGGACCGCGGGCTGGTCGCCGGGACGCCGTTCAGCTACGCGCACTCCTTCGCCCAGACCGGCCCGTTCCGGCCGCGGAACCTCCCGCGCGGGACGGACAACGCCGTGCTGGCCGGCGGCGCCACCGTGCCCGGCGTCGGGGTGCCGACCGTGCTCATCTCCGGCAGACTGGCCGCCGACCGGATCACCGGAGGGACCCGATGACCCGACGTGAACTCGACGCCGCCGGCATCCGCGCACCGGGCCTGCGCTCGGCCTACACGTGGTGCCGCGAACTCAACGCCCGGCACGGCCGCACGTACTTCCTTGCGACGCGGCTGCTGACCCCGGCCCAGCGGCCGGCGATCCACGCGCTCTACGGCTTCGCCCGCTGGCTCGACGACATCGTCGACGAGCCGGCCGCGGACGCCACCCCC
The DNA here is from genome assembly GCF_053601215.1 of Amycolatopsis sp. NPDC004772. Lineage (NCBI taxonomy): Bacteria > Bacillati > Actinomycetota > Actinomycetes > Pseudonocardiales > Pseudonocardiaceae > Amycolatopsis > Amycolatopsis sp. NPDC004772. The sequence continues at coordinate 198,517 of NZ_JBSGBK010000004.1, read as the reverse complement.
GCCTCGCTCGACACCCGCCTGCGGGAGGTCGAAAAACGCTTCCTCGCCGACCTCGACGCCGGCGCGAGCGACGACCCGCTGCTCACCGCGGTGATCGACACGGCCGCCCGGTACACCCTCGCCAAGGCGTACTTCGAAGCGTTCTTCACCTCGATGCGGATGGACCTCACCGTCACCGGCTACGCCACCCGCGCCCAGCTCGACACCTACGTGCACGGCTCGGCCGAGGTGATCGGGCTGCAGGTTTTGCCGGTGCTGGGCACCGTCGCCCCGCGCGAAGAAGCCGAGCCGCGGGCCGCCGCGCTCGGGAAAGCCTTCCAGCTCACCAACTTCCTGCGCGACGTCGCCGAGGACCTGGAGCGCGGCCGCGTCTACCTGCCGGCCGACGAGCTGGCCGCGGACGGCGTCGACCGCGACCGGCTGACCTGGTGCGCCCGGCAGGGGCGGGCCGACCAGCCGGTCCGGACCGCGATCCGGAACCAGATCGCCCTCACGCGCGAGGTGTACGCCCAGGCCCGGCCCGGGATCGCCATGCTACACCCGGTTTCCCGCCCGTGCGTGGCCACGGCCGCGACCCTGTACGGCCGGATCCTCGACCGCATCGAGGCCGCCGGCCACGACGTCTTCGCCGGGCGGGCGGCGGTGTCCCGGGGGCAGCAGCTGCTGGTCGCGTGCGGGGCGGTCGCGCGGACGCAGTGGGCGCGGGTCCGGCACCCGGCGCCGGCGCTCCCGGTGGCGGTGGGCTGAGGTGGGCCAGCTCGAATACCTCGTCGTGCTGGCGGCCTGCGTCCTGGTGACGCTGCCGCTGGAGCTCGCCGGAGCGCGCGTGTACCGGCAGCCGCGGCGGCTGGTCCGCACGGTGCTGCCGGTGGCGCTGGTGTTCCTCGTCTGGGACGCGCTGGCGATCGCGGGCCGTGTCTGGGACTACGCGCCGGGCCGCGTCACCGGGATCCGCGCGCCGTTCGCCGTGCCGCTGGAGGAGGTCCTGTTCTTCGTGGTGATCCCGATCTGCGGGCTGCTGACCTACGAGGCCGTCCAGCTCACCACGGTGTTCGTGCGGCGGCTCGCGAAGAAGGAGGCGCGCCGGTGATCCCCTGGGGCTACACCGTGCCCGCGGTCGCCGCGGTGGCCGTCGTCGTGCTGCTCGAGGTCTTCGTGCTGCGCACGGGCCTGTTCCGCCGTCCGGCCTACTGGATCGCGATGGCCATCGTGACCGCCTTCCAGATCCCGGTGGACGGCTGGCTGACCAAACTGTCCGACCCGATCGTCCGTTACTCCCCCGAGCACATCACCGGCTGGCGCTTCCCCTGGGACATCCCGGTCGAGGACTTCCTCTTCGGCTTCGCGCTGGTGACCGCGGTGCTGCTGGTGTGGGAACGAACCGGCCCCCGCGAGGAGCGAGCATGAGCCAGCTGGCCAAGGACGGCCTCCCCCGCGGCACGGTGCCGTCGGCCTTCGACACCGAAGCGCGGTGGTACGACCGGCTGGTCGGCGCCAACCCGGGCTACCACGAACACCTCCGGCTCTCGGCCCGGCGGCTGGAGCTGCCCCGGGCCGGGGCGGGCCTGCGGCTGCTGGACGCCGGCTGCGGCACCGGCGCGTCGACGGCGGCGCTGCGGTCCATCGCACCCGGAGCGGAGATCACCGCCTTCGACGCCTCCGGGGAGATGCTGGCGCAGGCCCGGGCGAAGGACTGGCCGGGCAACGTCACCTTCGTGCACACGCCGGTCGAGGAGCTGGCCGGGATTTCCGGCCCGTTCGACGCGATCCTGGCGGCGTACCTGTTGCGCAACCTGACCGACCCGACCGCCCAGCTGCGGCGGCTGCGCGGGTTGCTGCGGCCCGGCGGGCGCATCGCGATCCACGAGTACTCCGTCCGGGACTCGCGGCGCGCCCGGTGGGTGTGGAACGCGGTCTGCGCGGGCGTGATCATCCCGCTCGGGAAGGTCACCACCGGGGACGCGACCCTCTACCGCCACCTGCGCCGCAGCGTCCTCGAGTTCGACGGGATCGCCGCGCTGGCCGGCCGGCTCACCGACGCCGGCTTCACCGACGTCCGCACCGGCACGATGCCGGGCTGGCAGCACGGCGTCGTGCACACCGTCCTCGGCACCAACCCGCAGGAGCAGTCGTGACCCTCGGCACCGACCGCCGCATCGAGACCCGGCCGGCGCCGCCCGGCCTGCCCGACGCCGGGCGGCTCGGCCGGCGCCCGACCGCGGCGGTCGTCGGCGGCGGCATCGCGGGCCTCACCGCGGCCACCGGGCTGGCCGAGCGGGGCGTCACGGTGACGCTCTTCGAGCGCGACACCCACCTCGGCGGGCGCGTCGGCGGCTGGGCGGACCGGCTGCCGGACGGCACCGGCGTCACCATGAGCCGGGGCTTCCACGCCTTCTTCCGCCAGTACTACAACCTGCGCGCGCTGCTCATGCGCACCGATCCCGGGCTCGACCGGCTGGCCCCGCTGGCCGACTACCCGCTGCTGGACGCCCAGGGCCGCACGGACACCTTCGCCGGGCTTCCCCGGACGCCGCCGTGGAACGCGCTGGCGTTCGCCTGGCGCAGCCCGACGTTCACCCCGCGGGACCTCGTGCGCCTCAACGGCCGCAACGCCCTGCCGCTGGCCACGGTGAGCGTCCCGGAGACCTACCACCGGCTCGACGACATCGACGCCGCGAGCTTCCTCGACGCGATCAACTTCCCCGAAGCGGCCAAGCACCTGGCGTTCGAGGTGTTCTCGCGCAGTTTCTTCGCCGACCCGCGCGAGCTGTCCGCGGCGGAGCTGGCGACCATGTTCCACCTGTACTTCCTGGGCTCCAGCGAAGGTCTGGTGTTCGACGTGCCGACCGAGCCGTTCCCGCAGGCGCTGTGGGATCCCCTGGCCGGCTACCTGGCCGACCGCCGGGTGACGATCCGGACCGGCACGCCGGTGGCGTGCCTCGAACGGACGTCCGACGGCTTCGCGGTGACGACGGCCGAGGACACCGCGCAGTTCGACAGCGTCGTGCTCGCGTCTTCGGTGCGCGGGCTGCAGGCGATCGTCGGCTCGTCGCCCACGGTCGGGACACCGGAGTGGCGGGCGGCGGTGGCCGGGTTGCGCACGGCACCGCCGTTCCTCGTCCGCCGGCTCTGGCTCGACCGGCCGGTCGACGCGGCCCGCCCGCCCTTCCTGGGCACCGGGAGCGTCCCGCCGCTGGACAACATCAGCCTGCTGGACCGCTACGAGGGCGAGGCCCACCGCTGGGCGGCGCGCACCGGCGGCTCGGTTGTCGAGCTGCACGCGTACGCGGCCGCGACCGACGACCGCGAGACGCTGGTGAAGGCCGTGGACGACCGGCTGCACGCGATCTACCCCGAGACGCTGGGTGCGGGGGTGACGGCGTCGATTTCGCTGTGGCGCGAGGATTGCCCGCTGTTCGGCTTGGGCGACTTCGCGCGCCGCCCGACGGTCTCCACCCCGGACCCGGCGCTGGTCCTGGCCGGCGACGGCGTGCGGATCGACCTCCCGGTGGCGCTGATGGAACGCGCGGCGACGACCGGCTGGGCCGCGGCCACCACGCTGCTGCAGGGCTGGGGGCTCGCCGGGCACCCGCTGCGGTCGGTGCCCAACCGCGGCCGGATCGGCGTGCTCAACCGGCTCGCCGCGACGAAGTTCTTCAGCCGATGACCGCCGTCATCGTCGGCGCCGGGCTCGCCGGGCTGGCCGCCGCCGTCACGCTGCACCGGGCCGGCGTGCCGTGCACGGTGCTGGAGGCCTCGGACGACGTCGGCGGCCGGGTCCGCACCGACGTCGTCGACGGCTTCCGGCTGGACCGGGGCTTCCAGATCCTCAACCCGGCCTACCCGGCGATCCGGCGCCTGGTCGACGTGGACGCCCTGCAGCTGGGCCGGTTCTGGCGCGCGGTCCGGGTGGCCGACGACGACCGCGTCTCCCTGCTCGGCCACCCCCTCGACACGCCGAAGGCGTTGCGCGACATCGCGGCCCGGCGTTATCTGTCGGCGAAGGACCTGGCGGCGCTCGGCGCGCTCTCGGCCCGCGTCGCCGCCGGACCGGCCCAGGCGATCATCGACCGCGACGACCGCACGACGCTCGCCGAGCTGCGGCACGCGGGAGTGTCGGCGCGGGCGGTGGAGACGGTGTTCCGGCCGTTCCTCTCGGGCGTGTTCCTGGAGGGCGAGCTGGGTACGTCGGCCCGGTTCTTCCAGCTGGTGTGGCGCAGTTTCCTGCGCTCGGCCCCGTCGCTGCCGGCGCTGGGCATGGGCGAGCTCCCGAGGCAACTGGCCCGCGGCCTGCCGACGTCGGCCGTCCACCTGGAGACACCGGTCGAGGAGGTCCGCCCGGGCGAGGTCCGCACCGCCGACGGCACCCGCTGGCCGGCCCGCGCGGTCGTCGTCGCGACCGACGGTTCCACGGCCGCGCGGCTCGCAGGGGTGGAGGAGCCGCGCTGGAACAGCGGGACGACGTGGTATTTCGCGCCCCCGCGGTCCCCGTTGCGCGAGCCGGTGATCGTGATCGACGCGCGCGGCGGGCCGGTGGTGAACACGAGCGTGGTGAGCGAGGTGTGCCGGACGTACGCACCGCCGGGGACGGCCCTGGTGAGCGCATCGGCGTTGACGGCCCTGCCGGAGGCCGAGGTGCGCCGGGCGCTGGGCCGGATGTACCGCACGGACGCGACGCGCTGGCCACTGGTGGCCCGCTACGAGATCACCCACGGCCTGCCGTCGATGCCCCCGCCGCACGCACTCCGGCGCGACGTCCGGCTGGGCGACGGGGTGTACGTGTGTGGTGACCACCGGGACACGAGCTCGCTGCAGGGGGCGCTGGCATCCGGCACCCGGGCGGCGCGCGCGGTGCTCGCGGATCTCGGCCAGGCGGCGCGCCCGGGCCGCTGAACGGCGCCTCGCGCGGCCGCCGACGCGAGACCACCATCCGAACCGCGCCGGGTCAGGGGCGGCGATCCCGGGACAGAAACCCGCCGCGCACCAGCCCTGCCTCCGGCAGCCGGGCGGCGCGCGGTGCTCGCCGACCTCGGCCCGGGCGGCGCGGGCGGTGCTCGCGGACCTCGGTCAACCAGCGCGCGCGGTGCTCGCCGACCTCGGCCAGGCGGCGCGCCCGGGCCGCTGACCCCGCCGCACGAGCGGGACCGGCCGGCCGGTCCCGCGTAAAGTTTGTCCGGGGCGCCCGGGCCGGAGGATCGCCCGGCCGGGCGACCGAAGCAGCGCTGCGCGTTACGACATTCGGGCGGAAATTCGCTCCCCGCGCTGCAAAAATCGACGCGAGGCCCAAGATCATCCGGCACCGGCCGTGCCAGCACGTCACTGAACCGAGTGAACGCCACACCACGGCCTTCGGTGCCCCGGCTCATCCGAACCATGGTTTCCGTAGCCCGGGGCCGCCCCCATGCCCCGTTGAGCGCCTTGACATGCGGCGCTCCGAGTGACGCTCTCCCTGCCTGCTAACGAAAATCCGCGCTTTCCGTCTTCCCGAGGCAACCCGCAGTAATCCGGCCTTCGGAAGGGAAGTCATGTCGCGGAGATCCTTGTTCGTCGCGCTGACCACGGTCAGTGCGTTGCTCACCCCGGCCGCCGTCGCGGCCGCGGCGCCGCCGGGTGTCGATCCGGCCACCGTCGATCTCACGCTCTCCGCCGGGCAGAGCACCACCGTCACCAAGCACGTCACCACCTCCGCCGTCCCCCCGAACCCCGACCTCGTGCTGCTCGCCGACACGACCGGCAGCATGGCCGGCGCCATCGCCAACGTCCGCACGAACGCCGGTGCCATCACCGGGGACGTGCTCGCCGCGCAGCCGACCGCCCAGTTCGGCGTCGCCGAGTACAAGGACTTCACCGACTCCGTGCCCTTCAAGGTCAACCAGGGCATCACCGCCGACACCGCCGCCGTGCAGGCCGGCATCGACCAGTGGTCGGCCAGTGGCGGTGGCGACCTGCCCGAAGCCGACCTCAACGCGCTCTTCGAACTGGCCAGCGGCGCGGTCACCTTCCGCCCGGACGGCACCCGCATCATCGCCTGGTTCGGCGACGCGCCGTCGCACGATCCCAGCGGCGGGCACACCCTCGCCCAGACCATCGACGCGCTCAAGGCGGCGAAGATCCGGGTCGTCGCGGTCAACGTCGGCGCGCTGGACGCCGACGGCCAGGCGAGCGCCATCGCCACGGCCACCGGCGGCGTGCTGCTGAACAACGTGCCGTCGGACCAGGTGTCGCAGGCCATCCTCGACGGCATCAAGTCCATCGAGGTCACGGTCGCCCCGAAGGTCACCAGCTGCGACCCGCAGCTGACGCTCACCAATGCCCCGGCGAGCGTCAAGGTGCCCAGTGGGGACGTCGCGACGTTCACCGAGACCGTCGCCGCCAAGGCGGACGCCGCGCCCGGCACCTACCACTGCACGGTCGACTACCAGGTCGACGGCGTGTCCCGCGGGTACGTCGAGACGACGACCGTGCGGGTGCTCGGCCTGAGCATCAACGACGTCACGGTGAACGAGGGCTCCGGCGGCGCGCCGGTGCCGGCCACCTTCACCGTGTCGCTGCTCGGCGGCGCCGGCCCGAACCCGGTGTCGGTGCACTACGCCACCGCGAACGGCACGGCGACCGCTCCCGCGGACTACCAGGCGGCGAGCGGTGACGTGACCTTCGCGCCCGGCGAGACGACCAAGCCGGTGACCGTCCTGGTCAACCCGGACACCGTCGACGAGCCGGACGAGACGTTCACCGTCACCCTGTCCGCGCCCTCGGGCGCCGGGCTGGTGGACCCGACCGGCGTCGGCACGATCGTCGACGACGACCGGGACGGCGTCTTCTCCTGCACCGGCACCGCCGCGAACGTCATCGGCATCACCGCGGCCGTGGCGAACCCGGCGAACCTGCCCTGCGCCGACGACAGCAAGACCGTCCTCGACGCGACGCTCAACGCCGGCCTGATCAAGGTGCAGACGCACGCGCTGACCTCGTCGACCGACCTGGCCCCCGACAACCAGTCGGCGGCTCCGGCGGCCGGTGACCACGCGCAGGCGTCGGCCAAGATCGACAAGACGGTGATCAGCACGGTCGGGCTGACCATCGAGCTGGGCGTGATCCAGTCCCAGGCGGCGGCGACCTGCCAGCCGGCCCCGGGCGGGCTCGCCCCGGTGCTGACCGGCAGCTCGAACATCGCGTCGCTGAAGATCAACGGCGTCTCGGTCACGGTGGGCTCGGCGCCGCTGACCATCGCGCTGGTCATCGGCTCGCTGAAGCTGAACGGCCAGACCATCGCGAACGGCGTCGTGAAGCAGCAGGCCGTCGCGCTGGAGACCCCGCTGGCGAAGATCGTGCTCGCGGAGTCCCAGGCCGACGTGCACGGCACCGCCGCGCACCCGGCCGGCAACCCCTGCAAGCGCTGATCCGGTGAACCCCGGGGCGGGCGGCTGCCGCCCGCCCCGGGCCTCACAGCTCGTGCGACGTCGTGTCGTCGGTCGTCACCAAGAGCGCGCTCCACGCCGCGGCCGGGCTGATGTTGAGCAGCACCGCGCGCCCGCCGAATTCCCCGGTTTCCCGGGCGCTGGAGAGGTTGAAGAAGACGTCGTTGGGCCCGAGGTGGCCGAAGCGGGCCAGGTTGTCGAAGCACGCCTTCGCGATCGGGACGCCGATCGCCTCCGACCAGTTCCGGAACGCCGCCGTGGACAGGTTCTGCGCGAGGTAGCACGGGACGTCGGCGGGACTCAGGCCGTTGCGGCCGAGCAGGCGGGTGACCAGCGCCCGCAGCCGGTTGCGGGTCTCCACGGCCAGCCGGAACGAATAGACCGCCGGGTCGGTGCACTCCTCCCGCCAGCGCGCGAACTCCTCGTCGCGGTACTCGACGCGGAACAGGTCCGCGTAAGCCCCGTTCGTCTCCAAGAGGACATCCCGGATCCGGAGTTCTCCCTCACGCCGCAACAGAAGCGCGCCACCGCTGTCGCCGTTGACCGTGACGGGGTGGCGGTAGCGCCCCGGCGTCGCGGGCTTGCTGCCGTGCAGGACGAGCACGTTCCCCAGCCCCGGATCGGCGCGCAGCAGCCCGTCCGCGGCGAGCAACGCCGGGGTGAGTGACGCACACCCGAGGCCACCGACGGAAAACGCCATCGCCCGGTCCGCGCCCAGCATCGCCTGCAGCCGGGTCGCTTCCGAGCTGACCAGCGTCTGCGGGGCCCGCGGCTCCACCGTCAGGACGACGTCGACGTCGTTCGCGTCGAGGCCCGCGGTGGCCAGCGCCCGCTCCCCCGCCCGGGCGGCGAGATCGGCCGCGGTCAGCGTGTCGTCGGCGGGGACCCGGTCGATGCCGAGCGCGGTGCAGGTCGCGCGTTCGGCGTCGGACAGCGAGGGCAGCTCGGCGACCGGCAGAAAAGTCTCCGGCAGGTACCAGGCCGAGGCGGCGAGCGCGATCACGGCAGTTCGGTGAAGGCGCCCAGGATTTCGTCGGCCAGCGCGTCCAGGCGCTCCTGGCCGACGCCGCCCGCCACGGCCAGCCGCAGTGCGCCGTCCCGCACCGCGCTGGTGACGACCAGCGGGAACCAGGACGCGACCGCGCGTTTGAGGTTCACCGACAGGTCCCAGCGGGTCCGCAGCAGGCGGACGCCGGAGTCGAACGCGGAGGTGTCGCTCGGCCCGTGCAGCACCAGGACCTCCGGCTCGGGCAGGGCCCGCAACCGGGCGGTCCCGGGCGAGTCCGGCGAGAGGTGGCGCAGCATCCCGTAGCCGACGCCGTCGTTCGGCACCGACCGCGCGCGGTCGGCGATCTCCGGCAGGCAGTCCCGGGCCGTGGTGCCCGGCCCGACCGGCAGCACCAGCGGGTGCAGCGTGGTGAACCAGCCCACCGACGGGCCGCGCCCGGCCAGCCGGAACGGGTTCGGCGTGGCCTCCCCCTCGGTCATCACGAACGCGCTCGGCGCGTCCTGCCACCGGGCCAGGCCGCAGGACACCGCGCACAGCGCCGCTTCCCGGCCCTCGGCGCCGCCGGCCGACAGCAGGGTCGCCACCGCCGGGTCGTCGAGGGTCCGGGCGGTGATGCCGTCGCCGGGCGCGCCGCCGATCGCGCCGGCCGCCGCGCCCGCCCGCAGGGTCGCCGTCCAGTAGGTCAGCTCCGCCGAGAGCTCGTCGGAGGCCGCCATCGCCCGCAGGTGCTCGGCCCATTCGCGCCACCGCGGCGGCCGGGGCGTGAGGGCGGGCGCGCGGCCGGCCGCGAGGTCCGCGAGCAGCACGTCGAGGTCGTCGAGGACGACCACAGTGGACATGTTGTCGAAGACGAAGTGGTTGACCAGCAGGACGAGCAAGCCACCGCGGGCACGGCCGCGGTCGTAGTGGCGGACGCGGAACAGCGGCCCGCGCGCCGGATCCATCTCCGCCTTCAGGGCCAGGCAGTCGTCCGCGACGATCGCGAGTTCCTCGTCGGCGGTCAGCGGCGGGAGCACCTTGGTGTCGAACACGTCCGCCGCGGTGAGGTCCGCGACTTCGAGCCGGGCGCCCAGCGCGTTGCGCCGCAGCCGGTACCGCAGCGGTTCGTGCAGGGCGAGGAGGTGCCCGATCGCCGTCCGGATCGCCGCACCGCCGATCTCGGGGGTGGTTTCCACGGTGTGGACGTCGACGAAGTCGCCGACGTCGTCCGGCATCCGGTCCAGGAAGCTGAGCATGATCGGGGTCGGCGGGATCGCGCGCGGCGGCTCGGAAACCGGCACTTCCGCGGGCGTGGCGACGGCGGGACCGTCGACGACCGCGGCCCGGGCCAGTTCGCCGAGCGTGCGACACTGCAACAGCTGCTGCGGGGTGAAGTGGACGCCGTCCTTGGCCGCCCGCGCGGCCACCCGGACGCCGAGGACCGAATCGCCGCCGAGGTCGAAGAAGTTGTCCTTCGGGCCGACCGGGCCGCCGCCGGTCAGCAGGTCCGCGCAGATCGCGGCGAGGACCCGCTCGGCGTGGGCGGCGGTGTCACTGTCCACAAGGGATGGTGTGGTCATGGCGGGCTCCCGGTGGGTGGGGGCGGGGACCGGCTCGCCGTCGACGGCCGGGAGGGCGGCCAGGGGGCGGCCGGGTTCGCGCAGCACGGCGTCGAGCAGGCCGGGCAGGAGGCGGGCGAGCGCGTCGGCCGTCCCGCGGTCGAAGAGGGCGGTCGCGTACTCGAAGTAGCCGTCCATCGGCCCGTCCTGCTGGTCGATGACGCCGACGGTGAGGTCGAACTTCGCGGTGCCCGGCGCGATCCCGGCGACGGTGCCGGCGTCGGAGAAGCGCGAGCACTCCAGCCCGCCCAGTTCGGCGGTGTCCTGCGGGACGTTCTGGTAGGTGTAGGCGACGTCGAACAGCGGCTGGCGGCCGGGTTCGCGCGGCCCGCACACCGCCGAGACGATCTTCTCCAGCGGGATTTCCTCGTGGTCCAGGACGTGGGCGACGGTGTCCGCACAGCGCCGGACCAGGTCGGTGAACGACAGCGCGCCCTCGACCCGGGTGCGGAACGGCGGCAGGTTGTTGAAGTACCCCATGAGGTCGTGCGTCGCCGGGTGCGTCCGGCCGGAGGTGGCCACGCCGACGACGACGTCGGTGAAGCCGGCCCAGCGGTGCAGCAGCGCGTCGACCAGCGCCAGCATGGTGACGAACGTCGTCACGCCGTGTTCGCGGCTGAACCGGCGGGCGGCCTCGGCGGCCGGTTCGGCGATGGTGAACTCGACGAGGTCGCCGTCGAAGGACTGGGCGATCGGGCGGGGCCGGTCCAGCGGCAGCTGCGCGGCAGGCAGGCCGGCCAGCTCGGCGCGCCAGAACCGCAGGCCGCGCTCGAGGGTCTCCCCCGACAGGCGCCGGCGTTGCCAGGCCGCGAAATCGGCGAACTGGAAGGGCAGCTCCGGCAGCGCGGGCGCCCGCCCGGCCAGCCGGGCCTGATACAGCTCGGTGAAGTCGCGGAAGAAGATCGTCGGCGACCAGCCGTCGAAGACGATGTGGTGGTAGGTCCAGATCAGGACGTGGTCGGCCTCGGCCAGGCGCACCAGGGTGACCCGGACCAGCGGGCCGGTGGCCAGGTCGAACGGACAGACGGCCTCCTCGCCGGCCAGCCGGTGCGCCGCCGCGGTGCGCTCGGCTTCGGGCAGCGTGCTCAGGTCGTGCACGACGAGCCGGGGACCGGGTTCGGCGAGGCGGGTGCACGGCACGCCGTCGTCGTCGGGGATGCAGGTGCGCAGGATTTCGTGGCGGTCGAGGAGGTCCTGCACGGCCCCGGCGAGCGCGGCTTCGTCCAGGGGGCCGGACAGCCGGAGGTCGTGCGGGATGTTGTAGAGCGCGCTGCCGGGGTTGAGCCGGTCGAGGAACCACAGCTGTTCCTGGCCGAACGACAGCGGCAGGGAGCCGCCGCGCGGCAGCACGGCGATGGCGGGGACGTCGTCGGACGGGCGCCGCTCGGCCCGTACGGCCTCGATGCGGGCGGCGAAGGCCCGCACGGTCGGGTGGCCGTACAGGTCGGCGAACGTCAGCTCGATGCCGAAGTCGCGCTCCATGGTGCGCAGCGCGGTGATCGCCGCGATCGACGTCCCGCCGAGGGCGAAGTAGTCCGACTCGCGGTCGAGTTCGTCCTCCCCCAGTGCCCGCGCCCAGACTTCGGCGACCCGGCGCTCGGTGTCCACATCGGACACCACGGCGACCGGCTCGGCCACCGGGGTTTCGACGGACGGCGAGCCTGCCGGGCGGCACCAGCAGCGGACGCCTTCCAGCGGGTAGGCCGGCGCTTCGATCCGCGGCACGACCGTCCCGGCGTAGTGGCGGTCCCAGTCGAGCCGGACGCCCAGCCGGTAGAGCGTGGCCACCTGCCGCAGCACCGCTCGCCGCCCGGGCCCGGCGATCAGTTCGACGCAGCCGAGCTCGGGTGCCAGCCGGCGCATCGTCCGCGAGAGCACGCCGCCGGTGCCGAGCTCGACCAGCACCGCGCCGTCCCGGACGAACCCGCGCACCGCCTCGGCCAGCCGGCCCGAGTCGAGCGCCGAGCCGACGGCCCGGCCCGCCGCGGCGGCCAAGCCGTCCTCGATGGACAGTTCGCCGCGCGCGATCCGCACCGACAGGTTGCCCGCGCCGGACCCGACGAGGTGGGTGTCGGGCAGACCCAGCGACCGGGCCAGCCGGTGCAGCGCGTGGTGGACGGCGACCAACCGGGGGGCCGGTTCGCCGGGCAGCGGGTCGTCGCCGAGGACCGGCCACGCCGCGCAGAGGTCCGCCCAGAGCTCGGGTTCGACCCCGCCGTCGCCGGAGAACAGCAGCACCACGGGTGGGTCGTCCGCGGCGGGCGTGTCCGGGACGGCGGCCGACCTGAGGGCCGTGGCGAGCGCGTCGGGTTCGTCGGCGACCACGGCGATCCGGACGGGGTGGTCGTCGCGGCCGCGGTTCATCGCGTGGCCGACGGCGAGGACATCGTGCCCGCTCGATTCGGCGAAGTCCGCAAGTTCGGCGCGGTAGCGGGCGAGTGCGGACGCCGTCTTCGCCGAGACCGTCACCAGGTGTTCGGTCCCGTCCGGGGCCGCGGGCTTCGGAGCCTCCGGGGGCTGCTCGACCACGGCGTGCACGTTGGTCCCGGTGAGCCCGAACGAGCTCAGGCCCGCGCGCCGCGGTGTGGCGCCCTCCCAGGGGCCGAACGCGGGGTTGACCTGCACCGGGCCGTCGAAGTCGAGCAGCGGGTTGGGGGTCTCGAAGTGCGCGGTCGGGTACCGGACGCCGCGCCGCACGCTGAGCAGCACCTTGACCAGCCCGGCGACCCCGGCGGCGTTGTCGAGGTGCCCGATGTTGCCCTTGATCGAGCCGATCGCGCAGGACGGGGTGGTCACCCCGGCGTCGAGGAACGCCTGGCGCAGGGCCTCGACCTCGACGACGTCGCCGAGCGGGGTGGCCGAGCCGTGGCACTCGACGTACCCGACGGTGGCCGGGTCGACGCCGGCGTCCCGCCAGGCCGCGGTGATCACCTCGGTCTGGGCCGCCCGGCTCGGCGCGCTCATGCTGGCCATCCGGTAGCCGTTGTGGTTGACGGCGATGCCCTTCAGGACGGCGTGCACGTGATCGCCGTCGGCGAGCGCGGCGGCCAGCGGCTTGAGCACGACGATCCCGCCGCCTTCGCCGCCGACCGCGCCGGTGGCCTTCTCGTCGAACGGACGGCACCGGCCCTCGGGCGATTCGACCCCGCGGACCGGGACGTGCCCGGCCTCGCGGATCGGCACCGGCCGCACGCTGATGCCGCCGGCCAGCGCCAGGTCGGCGGCCCCGCTGCGCAGCAGGGCGACGGCGTGGGCGACGGCGACCAGGCTGCCGCTGCAGGCGGTGTCGAGGACGAGCGCGGGCCCGGTGAAGTCGTGGCGGTAACTGATCCGCGCGGCGAGCGAAGCCGCCAGGATGCCGAGAATCTGCTGCGGGTCCTCCTCGTCGAAGAGGTCTTCGTAGTCGCTGCGCGAGCTGCCGAGCACGACGGCGGTGCGTGAGCCGCGCAGGGCTTGGGGCGCGTAGCAGGCGTTCTCGAGGGCTTCGTGGGCGAGTTGCAGGATCAGCCGCTGGTGCGGGTCCATCCAGGCGGCTTCGGCCGGTGGCACGCCGAAGAAGCGGTGGTCGAAGCGGTCGATCCGGTCGAGGTAGCCCATCGGCAGGTAGCCGGGGCCGGGCGCGAAGCCGTTCTCCCGCAACCGTTCCTCGGCCGGCTGGCCGGTGACGTCGCGCCCTTCGGCGAGCAGGTCGTGGACGGCCGCCGGCCCGTGGGCGCCCGGGAGCAGGGCGGACACCCCGATGATCGCCACGTCGTCGGTGCGCACCGGTTCCGGCCTCCTAGAGTTCGTAGTCCCGCGGCGGGTTCAGGCCGCGGTCCACGGCCCGGCCCAGCGCTTCGAGCGTGGGGTGCTCCAGCATCAGGGCGAGAGCGCCGACGGTGGGGTTGTCGAACAACGCCCGCGGCGCCAGCGCGGCACCGAAGTCGGCCCGCAGCCGGGCGGTGACCCGCAGGCACAGCAGCGAGTCACCGCCGAGGGCGAAGAAGTCGTCATCGACGCCGACCTGGTCGACGGAGAGGACCTCGGCCCAGATCCGGCTGAGGGCCCGCTCGGTGGCGGTGCGTGGCGCGAGGTAGGGCGGCTCGCCCGCGGGGGGTGCGACGGCCGGGCGCTCGCGCGGCAACGCGGCGGCGCTGCTTGGCACGCGTTGGCCGGCGGGCGAGCGCTCCCCCGGCCCCGTCAACTCGCGCAGCAGCTCCACGAGCTCCCCCACCAAGGCCTCCGCCGGCCCCCGGTCGAACAGCGCCGGGTCATATCCCAGCCTCAGACTCAGCGGCTCGTCGTCGCGCGCGCTGCCGTGGGCGATCAGCACCAAGGGATAGTTGGTGATCTCGACCGCCGTCATCTCCGCCACGTGCAGGCCGCGCTCGGCCAAAGCTTCGCGGTCGAACGGGTAGTTCTCGAAGACCACGATGCTGTCGAACAGCCCTGTCCGGGCCGGCAGCCCGCTCCAGCGGCGCAGCGCCGCCAATGACACGTGCCCGAAACGGCGGGCCTCGGCCTGGTCGGCCTGCAACCGCCGGAACCAGCCCGGCCCGTCTTCCGCGACCGTCACCCGGACCGGGACCGTGTTGACGAACATCCCCACCATCCGGTCCACGCCGGGCAGTTCGGGCGGGCGGCCGGACACCACCGCGCCGAAGCAGACGTCCGGATCGCCGCCGTGCCGGGCCAGCAGCCGCGCCCACGAGCCCTGGACGACGGCGTTGACCGTCAACCGGTGCCGCCGCGCGAACGCGGCCACCCGGCCGGAGTCCACTGCGGACAGTGAGCGTTCCACTGTGGACGTCGAGCGGGCGCGGTGGGCACGGCCCGGCGGGCGGTCGTACGGCAACCGGGTGGGGGTGAGCCCGGAAAGGGCCTTGCGCCAGTGGGTTTCGGCGACCGCCGGGTCCTGGCGGGCCAGCCAGGCGAGGTGGTCGGCGAACGGGCGGCGGCGTTCGGCGGGCAGCCCGGACAGGTGCGCGAGGACGTCGGTGAGGACCTCGAAGACGCTCCAGCCGTCGAGGATCACGTGGTGGAACGTCCACAGTGTCCGGACCCGGGTGTCGTCCAGCCGGACCAGGGTGACCCGCATCAGCGGCGCCACGGCGGGGTCCAGCCCGGCTTCCCGGTCGGCGGCGAGCAGTTCGGCTTCGTCGTACGAGCGCCCGTCGTGCACGGTCACCGGCAGGGTGACGGCCCGGTGCACGACCTGCACCGGCTCGCGGACGCCGGTCCAGCGGATCGCCGTCCGCAGCGCGGGGATCTCGTCGACCGCCCGCCGCCAGGCGCCTTCCAGGGCCCCCAGGTCGTCGACGCCGGTCAGCGTGAAGCAGACCTGTTCGAGGTAGGTGCCGGGTTCGGACAGGCTGTGGAACAACATCCCGGCCTGCATCGGGGTGAGCGGGTAGACGTCCTCGACGTGCCGGCCGTCGCCGAGGACCCGGTCGAGTTCGGCCTGGCTCGCCGCGGTGAGCGGGAAGTCGGACGGCGTGCGGCCGCCGGCGCCCGGCTCGGCGCAGTGGGCGGCGATCTCCCGCAGCGCGGTCAGCGTCTCGCCGGCCAGGCGGGTGACGGTGCCGGCGTCGTGCGCGCCCGGGGAGTAGGTCCACTCGAATTCGAGTTCGCCGCCCGCGGTGACGGCCGCGGTGACATCGAGGCGCGAGGTGCCGGTGACGTGCGGCGCCCGGCTCAGCCCGATGGCCGAGGGAGCGCCACGGAACAACGCACCGGACTCCGGCTCGGCGTCGAAGCGGCCCAGGTAGTTGACCGCCGCCACCGGGCGGGATTTCGGCAGCTCCTCCTCCCCCAGGTACCGCAACGCCCCATACCCCAGCCCCCGGTCCGGGACCGCGCGCAAACACTCCTTCACCGCCTTCAGCACCGCACCCCACCCACCGTCCCGGGGTACCTCCACCGGGCACGGGTACAGCGTCGTGAACCAGCCCACCGTCCGGGACAGGTCGACCTCCTCGAAGACGTCCTCGCGGCCGTGTCCCTCCAGCTCCAGCAGTACCGCCGCCCGCCCCAGCCAGCCGCCCAGGACCCGGCCGAGCGCGCTCACCAGCACGTCGTCGATCCGGGTGCGGTAGGCGGTGAACGTGTCGCGCAGCAACGCCGCCGTCTCGTCCGCGGCGAGCCGGACCGTCACCGCGCGAGGCGGCCGCGGGTCGCCGTCCGGCCCGGCGCCCGGCGCCGTCCGGCGCCAGAACCCGGCGGCGAACCCGCCCGCCGCCACGTGCCCGGCCAGCCGGCGGGACCAGTCGCCGAACGACGTGGTCCGCGGCGGCAGCTCCACCGGCCGCCCGGCGCGCGCCGCGGCGTACGCGGTGCGCAGGTCCGCCAGGAGGATCCGCCACGAGACGCCGTCGACGACCAGGTGGTGGGCGGCCAGCAGCAGCCGTGAGCCGTCCAGGACCGCGGTGAACAACGGGCCGCCGTCCAGCTCGAAGAAATCCATGGTGGACACCGGACCGGCGCGGAAGGCGGTGAACGGTTCCGTGTACTCCTGCCGCCACTCGCGGCCGGCCCGGCGGAAGCGCAGCCGGAGCGCGTCGTGGTGGTCGACGAGCGCCGCGACCGCGGTCCGCAGTGCCGCCTGGTCGACGTCCGCGGCGAGCTCGGCCGACACCCATTGGGTGAAGTGCCCGGGGTGCTCGGTGATCGTCTCGAAGAACCAGTGCTGGATCGGCGACAGCGGCACCGGGCCGGACGGCCGGGGTGCCTCGCGCGCCGCGGGTGCCTCCCACACCCCCGCCGCGGCCAGCTCGGCCGGGGTCTGCCGGAGGAAGACGTCCTTGGCGCTCAGCCGCAGCCCGAGCTGGCGGGCGCGCGCCACGACCTGGATGCCGAGGATCGAATCGCCGCCCAGTTCGAAGAAGTTGTCCCGCGTGCCGACGTGCTCGACCCCGAGGACCTCGGCCCACACGCGCGTCAGCAGCTCCTCGGCCGGGCTGCGCGGCGCCGTGCGGACTCCGGCGGCTCGCGGCCGCGGCGCCGGCAGCGCCCGGCGGTCGACTTTGCCCTGCGGTGTCAGCGGGAACCGGTCGAGCAGCACCAGCGCGCCGGGGACGAGGTGGCCCGGCAGGCTCTTCCCCAGGAAGTCCCGCACGGCGCCGGGCTCGACCGGGCGGCGGGGCACGACGTACCCGGCCAGCCGCTTGTGGCCGGGGGTGTCCTCGCGCGCCACCACGACGGCCTCGGCGACGTCCGGGTGCCGCCGCAGCGCCGCCTCGACCTCGCCCACCTCGATCCGGAAGCCGCGGATCTTGACCTGGTCGTCGGACCGGCCGAGGAAGTCGAGGACCCACTCCTCGCCGGCGCGCCAGCGCACGACGTCGCCGGTGCGGTACAGCCGGGTGCCGTCGCCGAAGGGGTCGGCCACGAACCGGTCGGCGGTCAGGCCGGGCCGGTCGAGGTAGCCGCGGGCCAGGCCGCTCCCGCCGACGTACAGCTCGCCGGGCACGCCGGCCGGCACCGGCGCGAGGTGGCTGTCCAGCACCAGGCAGCGCGTCCCGGTGATCGGCCGCCCGATCGGCACCGGCCGCCCGCCGTCGCCGTCGCGGACGCGGTGGCAGGCGGTGAACGTGGTGCCCTCGGTCGGCCCGTAGCCGTTGACGAGTTCGAGGTCCGGGCACCGGCGCAGGACCGCCGCGCACTGCCGCGGCGACAGGACGTCGCCGCCGGACACGAGCCGGCGCAGACCCGCGAACACGCCGGGATCGGCCGCCGCCACCTCGTGGAACATCCCCGCGGTCAGCCACAGCGCGGTGACGCCCTCGGCGCGGACGAAGGCGCCGAGGGCCTCGACCGACGGCACGTCTTCCGGATCGATCGCCAGCCGCGCCCCGGACAGCAGCGCACCCCAGATTTCCAGGGTCGAAGCGTCGAAGGACAGCGGCGCGTACTGCGTCGCGACGTCGTCGGGCCCCAGCCGGGCGGATGCGTCGGCGCACAACCGGGTCACCGAGCGGTTCTCGATCAGCACGCCCTTGGGCCGGCCCGACGACCCGGAGGTGTAGAGCACACAGGCCAGGTTCTCCGGCCGGGCCCGGCGCGGCGGGGCGTCGCCGGGCCCGCTTCCGTCGTCCGAGAGCAGCACCTGCGTCCCGCGGGGGACCCGATCGCGTGCCGCGCGGGTCGTGACGACCGTCTTGGCGCCGGAATCGGTCAGCAGCAACGCCAACCGCTCGTCCGGGTAGCGCGGGTCGAGCGGGACGTAGGCGCCGCCGGCCTTCAGGATCGCGAGCATGCCGACGACCGCGTCGATCCCCCGCGGCACGCACAGGCCGATCCGGACGTCCGGGCCGGCGCCGCGGGCGATCAGGGCGTGGGCGAGCCGGTTCGCCCTGCGGTCCAGCTCCCGGTAGGTCACCGCGGTGCCGGCGCCGGTCACGGCGAGGGCGTCCGGGCGTTCGCGGACGCGCTCGGCGAAGACGTCGAGGACGGTCCGGCCGGGCCCCTCCACCGGATTGCGGCCGACGGCCAGGAGTTCCCGTCGTTGCGCGGGCGCCGGGAACGGCAGCCGGGACAGCCGCCGGCCCGGGTCGTCGGCGATGCCGGTGAGGAGGGTGCGCAGGTTTTCGGCCAGCCGCCGGATGGTGTCGGCGTCGAAGAGGTCGGTGCTGTATTCGATGGTGGTGCGGAGGCCGCCGTCCCGCGGCTCGAACTCCAGGGTGAGGTCGAACTGGGCCGAGTGCCGGGGCAGGTCGGCCTCCTCGACGGCCAGCCCGGCGAGCTCCGGCAGCGCCGAGGGCGCGTTCTGCAGCACGACCATGGCGCTGACCAGCGGCGACCGGCTCGCGTCGCGGTCCGGGGCGAGCAGCTCGACCAGGCGGCCGAAGGGGACGTCGTCGTGGGCCATCGCGTCGAGCACGGTCGAGCGGACGCCGGTGAGGAAGTCGGCGAAGGACGGGTCGTCGTCGAGCCGGGAGCGGATCACGACGGTGTTGACGAAGAAGCCGACGAGCCCGGCGAGCTCGTCCCAGGACCGCCCGGCCGTGACGGTGCCGAGCGCGATGTCGCGCTGGCCGGTGTAGCGCGCGAAGAGGACCTGCGCGGCGGCGATGAGGGTCATGAACAGCGTGGCGCCGCGCTGCCGGCCGAGTTCGGCGAGCCGGGTGGTCACGGCCGGGGGAACGGTGAAGCGGTGCGTTGCGCCCGCTGTCCCGCGCACGGCGGGCCGCGGGCGGTCGGTGGGCAGCTCCAGTGCCGGGACCCCGGCGAGCTGCCGTTCCCAGTAGGCGATCCGGTCGTCGAGCTCCGGACCGGCGAGCCGCTCGCGTTGCCAGGCGGCGAAGTCGGTGTAGCGCAACGGCAGCGGGGGCAGCTCGGCGCCGGGGTCCGAGTAGAGCAGGCCGAGCTCGTGGGCGAGCACGCCCATCGACCAGCCGTCGGTGATGATGTGGTGCAGGACCAGGACGAGCAGGTGGTCGTCTTCCCCGAGGCGGAAGACGGTGGCGCGGAAGAGCGGGCCGCGGGCGAGGTCGAAGGGCCGGTGCACCTCGCGTTCGACACCGTCGGCGGCGCGGACGTCCGGCCGGATGTCCGGCGGCGGCCCGACGACCTGGACCCCCCGCCCGCCGACGGTGGGGAAGGTCGTCCGCAGCGACTCGTGCCGCTCGGCCAGCGCGGTGAGGGCCCTGGCCAGTGCGTCGACGGAGAGGGGGCCGCGCAGGCGGAATCCGGCGCTGGTGTGGTATTCGGCGCTGCCCGGGGCGAGCTGGTCGAGGAACCAGAGCCGTTGCTGCCCGGAGGAGAGGGGAAGGGCGGCGCCGGGCGTGGCACGGGCGGGCGCGTGCCCGGAGTGCGCGGCGGGCAGGGCCGCGGCAAGCCCGGCAACGGTCCGGTGTGCGAAGACGGCTTGGGCGGCCAGGGCGGTCCCGAGGCGCCGGTTGAGCGTACCGGCGACTCGCATGGCGAGGATGGAATCGCCGCCGAGCTCGACGAAGTCGTCATCGGTGCTGATGTGGTCCAGGCCGAGCGAGTCCCGCCAGACCTCGGCGACGAGCGCTTCGGCGGGGCTGCGCGGGGAGGTGCCGTGGGGGTGGCCGGGGTCCGGCAGGGCACGGCGGTCGAGCTTGCCGTTGGCGGTCAGGGGGAGGGTGGCGAGTTCGACGAACCGGGCGGGGATGAGGTGCTCGGGCAGGCGGCTGCGGAGGTAGGCGCGCAAGTCGGTGCCGGAATTCGGCTCGGTTCCCGTGTTGGTTTCCGCCCCGAGCTCCGGCCCGCCCTGGGGCGCAGGCCCTGCGCCGGACTTCGGCCCGCCCTCCGCCTCGGTTCCCACGGCGGCACCCGCCCCGCCGGTCTCCGAAGCCGTCCTCCGCACGACATAGGCGACCAACCGGTCATCCCGGCCGGTGCGGCGAGCCACCACCGCCGCTGCCGCCAGGTCCGGGTGGGTCAGCAGGGCCGCCTCCGTTTCCGCCGGGTCCGTCCGGATGCCGCGGATCTTCACCTGGTCGTCGGTGCGGCCGAGGTAGTCCAGCAGGCCGTCTTCGCGGTGGCGGACCTGGTCGCCGGTGCGGTACATCCGCGTCCCCGGTGGTCCGGCCGGGTCCGCGATGAACGCCGCCGCCGTGGCGCCCGGGCGGCCGAGGTAGCCCCTTGCCAACCCGGCTCCGGCCAAGCAGAGCTCGCCCTCCCGGGCCGGGCGCAGTGCGGTGTCCCGTACCTCGGCGCGGGTTCCCGCGATGGGGCGGCCGAGCACCGCTCGGTCCTCCGGCACGGTGTCGCACAGCAGACTGTCCACTGTGGTCTCCGTGGTTCCGTACGCGTTCCACACCACGACCCCGGCGGCGCGCAGCTCGGCCCCGAGGTCCGGATCCACGGGCTCGCCCCCGGCGATGACGAGGCGTGGCCGCGCGGGGCCGTCCAGCAGGCCGGCGAGGATGAGCATCCGGAGGTGGGACGGGGTCACGTCGAGCACGTCGATCCGCGCGGCCGCCAGCGCCGCGACCGTCTCCCGCGGGTCCAGCCGGTCCAGGACGTGCAGTTCGTGCCCGGCCAGCATCCACAGCAGCGGCACCCACGAGGCGTCGAACGACAGCGCCGCGGTGTGCGCCACCCGCAGCCGCTCGCCGGCGGTTGCGAAAAGGCCGTCGCGGTGCGCGGCGAACAGGGCGAGGAGGCCGCCGTGGGTGCCGAGGACGCCGCGCGGGCGGCCGGTGGAGCCGGACGTGTAGAGGACGTAAGCGAGATTCTCCGGCCGGATCCGCGGCGGGGAACCAGCCGAGCAGTCGCCCTCCAGGAACACCGGCACGCACCGGCTCGGCAACTCCCCGGCCAGATCCGGCCGGGTCAGCACCAGCGTGACCCCGGCGTCCGCCACCAGCGCCGCCCGGTGCCGCGGCGGGTGCGCCGGGTCCAGCGGCACGTACGCCGCCCCCGCCTTCAGCACTCCGAACAGCGCCACCACCATCTCGGCCCCGCGCTCCAGCAGGAGCCCGACGCGGGTCTCCAGCCCCGCGCCGCACGACGCCAAACGCCGAGCCACTTCGTCGCTGCGGGCCGCCAGTTCCGCGTACCCCAGCCGGGTCCGGCCGCACACCAGCGCGGTTTCCGCCGGCGTGCGCGCAGCCTGGTGGGTCAGCAGATCGCCCACGCTCTCCGATGGTCCAGTCATCCCCAGAATTCCCCGTGCACGATGCCGGAAATCCCGGCGGTGACGAACTCCGGATACTTCCAGCGGCTTCCTGCGGTCGGCAAGCCGCCGATCGAGGGATCGGCCGTCACGGTCCATAATTGCCGCCGATTAGCACGGAAATTGATCGTCCAATGAGGACAACAAAAGCAATTACGCCGTTCGGCGCCGTCCACGCACCTGAGACCGTGTTAGCTTCGGACGAGGGGCATCGCTCGAGGGAGGGCGCGTGACGAGCCGCCAGCCGGTGAACGCCGACGACATCCTGGCCGAACTGACCCGGTTCTTCACCACCGCCACCGCCGGGAACACTCCCGGCCCCGACGAAGACTACTTCGCGCTCGGCCTGGTGAATTCGCTGCTGGCCCTGAAACTGGTCACGCACGTCGAACGCCGCTTCGGCATCGAAGTCGCGACCGAAGACCTCGACCTCGACAATTTCCGGACCATGAACCGCGTCACCGCCTTCGTGCTCCGGAAACGGACCACAATGGACGGCTATCCGGCGGGGTGAGCCGCGATCGGCAGCAGTTCGAGCGTTTCGGCCGCCAGCCGGTCCGCACCTTCCCGGAAATCCGCGTCCAGCTTGCGGAACAACGTCTCGGCCTCGATCGCGGGCCAGTCCCCGGGCAGGTGCCCGGCCGGCAGGTGCGGGTCGCGGCGGACGACGTGCAGCCAATCCGAGTGCAGCACCAGCCGACGCGTCAGGTCGTCCGGGAACGACGGCTTCCCGCCGTCCCACTTCTCCAGGAAGTCGTGGTAGCGCGAGGCGATCGTCGCCGTGTCGAACGCCTTCCGGACGAGCTCGGCCGCCTCCGTCGGCCTGGCCGGGTGTGCCGTGAAGACCGTGACGTGCCCGTCCACGCCGAGCTGCTCGACGATGGCCGTCACGTCGCGGACGCCGGGAGCGACCCACAACCCGTTCTGCAGCAGGCCGAATCCCGCCCAGGTCAGCTGGCGGCGCAGGTCGTGGCGGTCGCCGCGGCGGGTGTCGGGCAGCGAGAAGCCGACCAGGGTCCAGGCGCCGTCCTCGGCCCGGTTGACCGCGCCCGTCTCCCAGATCCGCCGCCTGCCGTCCTCGAGGACCGCGGCGAGGCGCTCGCTGAGACCGAAGTAGACCTTCCGCCCGTGCCGGTGCCGGGTCAGCAACCCGGTGCCCGCCATCCGGGTCAGCGTCGAACGGACCGCCTCCTCCGAGACGCCGACGCGGCCGAACACGTCGATCACGCTGCCCGAGTAGATCGCGCTCGCCCCGCCGAGCAGGTGGATGCCCAGGAACGTGAGCATGACGGACTTCGGGCGGGGCCCGGAGCCGGTCTCGGCGGAAGACGTCACGAGCGCCAGCGTAACCCGGCCCGGCGACCACTTGATGTTGTGCAGAATATTGACGGCCGTCATGGCCCTGACTAACGTTGAGCTCCGCTCCCCCGTCGTCCGCACCCGGACGAACCTGCCCTCCGCAGTGCCCCGCCCCCGAAGACGAGGGTGAACCCCATGAGCACTCAGCTCCGCAGAGCGGTCGCGTCCAGCTTCCTCGGCAGTCTCATCGAGTACTACGACTTCCTCCTCTACGCCACGGCGAGCGCGGTGGTCTTCGGGAAGGTCTTCTTCGCCGACCTCGATCCGGCACTGGCCACGGTCGCCAGCTTCGGCACGTTCACCACCGGCTACCTCGCCCGCCCGCTCGGCGGCCTGATCTTCGGCCACTTCGGGGATCGCCTGGGCCGCAAGCGGATGCTCGTGCTGACCATGACCCTGATGGGCGTCGCGAGCTTCCTCATCGGCCTGCTGCCCGGCTACGACCAGATCGGCCCGATCGCCCCGATCGGCCTGGTCCTGCTCCGCGTCGTCCAGGGCATCGCGGTCGGCGGCGAGTGGGGCGGCGCGGTGCTGATGTCCGCCGAGCACGCGCGGACGCGCCGCGGCCTGTGGGCCGGGTTCACCAATGCGGGCGCGCCGAGCGGCATGGTCGTCTCGACGCTCGTCATGTCCGCCACCGCCGGGCTGACCTCCGAGGCCGACTTCCTCGCCTGGGGCTGGCGGATCCCGTTCCTGCTCAGCATCGTCCTGCTCGCGATCGGCCTGTTCGTGCGTTCCCGCGTCGACGAGACACCCGCGTTCCTGGCCGCCCGCACGGAAGAACGCCGGCGGCTGCCGCTCGTGGCCGTGCTGCGCGACCACCCGCGCGTGCTGGCGCTGAGCGTCGGTGTCGGGCTCGCCGCGTTCGTCGTCCAGGCCACGCTGACCACCTTCGTGCTCGCCTACGGCGTCCAGCACGGGCACCCGCGGCAGGACGTGCTCAACGCGCTGACCCTGTCGTCCGCGTGCGCGGTGGCCGGAATCCTGCTGTGGTCGGCGCTTTCGGACCGGATCGGCCGCCGCCCGGTCGTGCTGGCCGGGGTGGCCGCCATGGCGGTGTTCGGGTTCCTGCTCTTCCCGATGGTCCGCAGCGGCAGCGGGCTGCTGCTCGTGCTCGCGCTGGTGATCGGCCAGGGCGTCATCCACCCGATGATGTACGGGCCGCTGGCCGCGCTGTACTCCGAGCTGTTCGACACCGAAAGCCGGTACACCGGCGCGTCGCTGGGCTACCAGCTCGCCGGGCTCGGCGCCGGGTTCGCCCCGCTGATCTTCGCCGAACTCCAGCGCGCCAACGGCGGCGGTTCGACCATGCCGGTGTCGTGGACCATCGCCGCCTTCTGCCTCCTGTCGGCCGTCTGCGTGCTGGCACTGCGGGAGACCCACCGCCGCGACCTCACGCCCGAGCCGAGTGTGCCGGCGGCCGTCCAGCGGGAAGGACACCGAGGATGAGCCACTGGCTCCGCCGGGCCGGCGCCCTCGTCGCGACGGCGCTGATCGCGTTCGGCCTCACCACGGCGACCCCGGCCCTGGCCGCCACCCCCGCGCACTACACCGGGCAGCTGCCCGACGGCGCGAGCTGGGTGGCGGACGTGCCGGCCGCCTGGAACGGCACCGTCATCCTCTACAGCCACGGCTTCGGCCCCCTGGAAGCGCGCAACGCCCCCGACGAGCCGACCGGGCAGGCCCTGCTCTCGGCGGGGTACGCGCTGATCGGCTCGTCCTACAGCGGACCGTCGTGGTGGGCGCTCGCCTCCGCCCCGCGGGACCAGTTCGCCTCGCTCGACGCGCTCGTCCGGAAGATCGGCGAGCCCCGCCGCACGATCGCGTGGGGCACGTCGATGGGCGGACTGGTCAGCGCCCTGGAAGCCGAGTCCGGCAACCGGCGGCTCGACGGCGCGCTGACCACGTGCGGCCTGGTCGCGGGCGCGCTGAACCTGAACGACTACCAGCTCGACGGCGAATACGCGCTCTCGCGCCTGCTCGCCCCGGCGCAGCCGGTGAAGCTGGTCCGGTACGCGAGCGCCGACGAAGCGACGGCGGCGGGCGCGGCGCTGACGAAGCTCGTCACCGACGCGCAGGGCACGGCGGCCGGCCGGGCCCGGATCGCCCTCGGGGCGGCGCTGATGAACACGCCGCCGTGGCTGACCGGTGACGCCCCGCCCGGGCCCGCCGACTACGCCGGCCAGGAACAGCAACAGCAGCAGGCGCTCGCGCAGTTCGTGCTCGGGTTCGTGGTGCCCGGCCGCTACCAGATCGAACTGGCGGCCGGCGGGAACAGCGCGGCCAACCGCGGGGTCGACTACCGGGCGCTGCTGTCCGGCAGCCCGCTGGCGCGGCAGGTCCGGGCGCTGTACCGCACCGCGGGCCTCGACCTCGACGCGGACCTGGCCGACCTGACCCGCCACGCGGACGTCACGCCGGATCGGCAGGCCGTCGCCACGCTCGCCCGCACGTCCACCGCGACCGGGCACCTGCGCGTCCCGTCGCTGGCCATCCACACGACCGCGGACCACCTGGTCCCGGTCGAGCAGGAGAACTGGTACGCCCACCGGGTCCGCGCGGCGGGACGGGAACCGCTGCTGCGGCAGGCGTACGTCGAGGCGGCCGGGCACTGCGCGTTCCGGCCGTCGGAGACCCTGGCGGCGTTGCACGCCCTGGAATCCCGCATCGAGTCCGGGCACTGGCCCGACCTCCGGCCGGAGCGCCTCAACGCGGCCGCGGCCGAGCTCGGGGAGCCGGGCCGCTACCTCCGCTACACGCCGGCCCCGCTGACCGGCGCGGACCGCCGCTGAGGCAGGGGGCGGCCGCACTCCTCGGCGGCCGCCCCTTGCGTCACGGTAAATCGATTCTTTCCGAACTTGCATTTGATGTTAAGTGCGAGGGTCCCTAGCGTGGTCGGCATGAACCTCACCGTCCTCGCGGCGTCCGGCCGGACCGGACTCGCACTGACCCGGGAAGCGTTGCGGCGCGGGCACACCGTCACCGCGATCGCCCGGGATCCCGGTCGTATCGACCTTCCCGCGTCGGCTCGGCTGCACAAGGTGGCGGGCGACGTCGAAGACCCGGCCGGTATCGCCATCGCCGCCGGCTCGACCGTCCTTTCCGGACTCGGCACGGACCGGGCGGGGATCCTGCTGGCCGGCGCGAAGGCGGTGGTCGCCGCCGGGCCGTCGCGGATCATCTGGCTCGGCGCGTACGGCACGGGGAAGTCGGCATCGGTGGCCGGGCCCGCCGCGGGGGCCCTCACGAAGCTGCTGGGCGACCGGCTCGGCGACAAGGTCGAGGCCGACGAGACGATCCTCGCGGCCGGCGGCACGGTGTTCCACGCGGGCCTGCTCACCGACGGCCCGGAAAGCCCCCACCGGCGCACGGTCGGGCTGGAAGCCGGGCCCCCGCTGGACTTCGAGGCGGTGATCAGCCGGGCGACCGTCGCCGCGGCGATGCTCGACGAGGCCGAGACACCCCGCTTCGCAGGCACCATCGCGCTGCCGCTGCCGGAATGACCGCTAGTCGGTGATCTCCTCCAGGGCCGCCCGGACCTGGCCGCGGAGCCAGGCGTGCGCGGGGTCGGAGTCGTAGCGCTGGTGCCAGGTGCAGCAGATTTCCGCGGCCGAGGACGCTGCCGGGAGCGGGCGGGTGATCAGGCCGAAGGCGTCGATCAGCGGGCGGCCGAGCACCGCCGTGCAGCTGACGAGCGCGTCACTGCGCACCGCCAGCTGCAACGCCGTCGCGAGCGTCGCCACCGAAGCGATCACCTGGCGGCGCAAGCCTTCCGCGGCCAGGACGTCGTCGATCGGCGCCGTGAGCCGGCCGCGGCGGGAGATCAGGACGTGCGGGTGGGCCGCAAACGCTTGCAGGTCCAGGCCACCGGCCGCCGGGTGACCGGGCCGCATCGCCACCACCAGGGAGTCGTGCCCGAGCACCTCGGAGCGGAACTCGGGCAGGTCCGGCCGGGCGCCACCGAGTTCGACGTCGACGCGGCCGTGCCGGAGGTCGTCGGTGTCGGCGGAGTGCTCGGCCAGCACCCGCAGCCGCACCCCGGGCGCCCGGTCCTGGAGCCGGCCGGCCAGCACCGGGATCACCGACGCCGCGAGCGCGTCGTGGCACTGGATCGTGAACGTGCGGTCCAGGCCGGCGAGGTCCAGCTCGCGGGCCGGCTGCAGGACCGCCTGCGCCTGCCGGACCAGCCGGTGCACGTCCTCGCGGACGGCCACCGCGTACGGCGTGGGCACCATCGTGTGGCCGGTCCGGACCAGGATGTCGTCGCCGGTCACCGCGCGGAGCCGGCCGAGGGTGCGGCTGACCGCGGGTGACGACAGGTGCAGCCGCTCGGCCGCGCCCATCACGCTGCCCTCTTCGAGCAGCGCGTCGAGCACCGTGAGCAAGTTCAAGTCGAGTTGCACGAACGCAAGACAACCACAGGAGTCCCGATGAACCAGGACCTGCTCGCCGCCACCACCGCCGCCGTCCGCGACGCCGGAACCCGGATGCTGGCGCGCTACTCCCCCGCGACCCGCCAGCCCGGCTTGCCCGAGCTGCTGGAAAGCCTGCACGACAACGACTCCGCCGTCGCCGGTGTGCTGCGGCCGGCGCTCGCCGCCATCCGGCCGGAGGCGCGCTGGCTCGACGACGAGCACGGCTCCGGGCCGCTGCCCGCCGGCGAATGGTGGCTCATCGACCCGATGGGCGGCAACGTCAACGCCGTGCACGGGATGCCCGACTGGAACATCGGCGTGAGCCTCGTCCGCGACGGCCGCCCGGTGCTGGCCGTGCTGTACTTCCCGGTGCTCGGCGAGCTGTTCACCGCCACCGAAGGCGGCGGCGCGCACCTCGGCGGCGAGCGGCTGCGGGTCTCCGCCAAGACGGCGCTGGACGGCGCCCTCGCGGGCACCGGCCAGGCCCAGCACGGCCACCGCTTCCTCGAGCGGATGGGCCGGTCGTTCACCGCGATGTCGGAAGCGGCGCTGTACGTGCGGATCTCGGTGCCGGTGACCCACCAGCTCGCCCAGGTCGCCGCAGGCCGGATGGACCTGCACTGGCAGTTCGAGAACGTCCGGTCCCACGCCGCCGGCGTCCTGCTGGTCCAGGAGGCCGGCGGCGTGGTCACGGACCTCGACGGCGGCCCGTGGGACCTGACGAGCGCGGGCTACCTCGCCGCCGCGCCCGGCGTGCACGCCGCCGCGCTGAAGGTCCTCAGCGCCTGAGCGATCACCC
The DNA here is from genome assembly GCF_053601215.1 of Amycolatopsis sp. NPDC004772. Classification (NCBI taxonomy): domain Bacteria; kingdom Bacillati; phylum Actinomycetota; class Actinomycetes; order Pseudonocardiales; family Pseudonocardiaceae; genus Amycolatopsis; species Amycolatopsis sp. NPDC004772. The sequence continues at coordinate 170,296 of NZ_JBSGBK010000004.1, read as the reverse complement.
GCCCAAGCCGAAGAAGGCGATCGCGGAAGCGGCCATCCCGGCCGAGGGCAGGCTGTGCCCGGCACCCTGGATGCTGTACGCCTCGACCTTGTCGGCGAAGCGGCGGCGGTTCCAGCCGGCCTGCGGGGTGTCGGCCGACGTCGGCGTCTGGCTCAGGCCGAAGACGTTGGTCCACTGCTCGACTTCCTCCTGCAGCAACGCGTACGGCACGAGCGTGTCGGCGGTGCCGTGCCACAGCTGGACGCGCGGGCGGGCGCCGGTGTAGCCGGGGTAGGCCTGGCGGACCGCGTCACCCCACTGCTGGGGCGTGCGGTTCGCGCCGCCGTTGCCGGTGCACCTGCTCGACCACGGCGGGAAGTCCGCGGCGTTCGCGAAGCAGTTGAACGGCACGCCCATGAACGCCGCGCCCGCCTTGAAGACGTCCGGGTAGAGCGCGAGCATCTCGTTGGTCATCATGCCGCCGGAGGACGAGCCGGTGGCGAAGACGCGGTTCGGGTCGCCGCCGTAGCGCTGCTCGGCGTAGGTCACCATCGACACGATCGACACCGGGTCGCTGCCGCCGCCCCGGCGCTTCGCCGCGTCCGACCAGGTGTCGAAGCAGTTCCCGAACCCGGCCTGCTGCTGGGCGCTGGGGTAGATCACGAGGAACCCGTAGCGGTTGGCCAGCGAGGCGAATTCGCTGCCGGAGTAGAACCCGGGACCCGAGCCGCCGCACCCGTGCATGGCGACCACGATCGCGGGGTTGGCCGGGCGCGTGTCCGGCACGTAGACGTGCATCCGCATCCCGCCCGGGTTGTTCCCGAAGCCGGTCACTTCCACCAGCGAAGCGGCCGACGCCGGGGCCGGGACCACGGCCGAGGTGACGGCCAGCAGCAGGGCACTGGCCATGGTCACGAACGCCGTTCTGAATCCACTCATCGGTGACCTCCGGTCGGCGATCCCCCTCGGACCTTGAGGTTAGGCAGATTCAGAACGACCGTCAACAATTCATCAAGTATTCTGGGATGCCGAAACTTTCGAACTCGGTGATATCCTCGAATTGCCGGACAAACGATTGATGATCGTCGGAAAAACAGCGAGGAACGCATGCTCGAAGCGGCCGACTGGGCGGAGGACGAGGCCGCGCCGGGCGTGCGGCCCGAGGCCCTGTTGCTGACGCTGTTCGGCGACCACGTCCTGGACCGCGGGATCGCCGTGTCGACCGGCGGTGTCATCGCCACGCTCGAGCGTCTGAGCGTCGGCGAACACGCGACACGGGCGACGCTGAGCCGGATGAGCCGCCGCGACCTGCTCCACACGGTCCGCCGCGGGCGGCAGGCGTTCCTGGGGCTGACGGCGCACGGCACGGCGGTGCTGCGCGACGGTCAGCGCAAGCTCGACGGCGACGTCGTCGACCGGCACTGGGACGGCCGCTGGACGCTGCTGACGTTCTCGGTGCCGGAAACCCGCCGCGCGGACCGGTACGCGCTGCGCACCCGCCTGGGCTGGTTCGGGTTCGGGCCGCTGCGCAGCGGCCTGTGGGTCTCGGCGTCGGCGGCCGACATCGCGCCGGCGCTGGCCGAACTCGACCTGCTGGACCACGCGGAGGTGTTCCGCGCGGAGCCGTTCATGTGGACCGACCCGGCGCGGATCGCCCGGGAAGCGTGGGACTTGCCGCGGATCGCGGCCGGCTACGAGCAGTTCCTCCGCCGCTGGAGCGGCCGGGCGCCCGGTTCGCCCGACGGGCTGCCCCTCCGGATCCGGCTCGGGGCGGAATGGCTCCTGCTGATCCGCCGGGATCCGGTGCTGCCGCCGGCGCTGCTCCCGGCGGACTGGCCGGGCACACGGGCGGCGGCGTTGTTCCGCTCCCTGCGGCAGCAGTGGGCGGAGCCGGCCGGGGAGCTGGCGGGCGAGCTGCTGGAGTTCCTCGTCGAGGAATGAGGCCCGACGGCGGTTGCCACGTTGCATGCCACGTTGCAAACTGGGGTCCCCGCTCCCCACCCCGGAGGTCACCGGTGACCGGCTTCGATCGACGTGACGTGCTGCGTGCCCTGACCGCGCTGGGCGTGACCGGCGTGACCGCGAGCCTGTTCGGCGGCACCGCCGAAGCCGCCGGTACGGGCCCGCTGGACCTGGAGTTCTCCGTCGCCGAACAGTTCCGGCCGTTCGACCTGATCGCGCGCAACTTCGTCCAGCTCGACACCCCGGCCCGGCCCGGCGCGCTCGTCACGACCGGCATCCGGCCGAAGGCGCCCTACGGGACCGTGACCGTGCAGGTGCTCGACGACCGCGCGCCCGTCGTCGCCGGCCTGGCCGGGGGCGGGGTTTCGGTGCTCGGCACCTACCACGCCGGCCAGGCGGCCATCGAGATCACCACGGCCGCGGGCACCGCCGTGGTCAAGACCGCGCCGGCGCAGCTGCGGGCGCCGTTCGGCTTCGCCGTGGTGGTCAACGAAAACGCGGTCACCGTCCTGGCCGACCAGGGCACCGGCTGGCGGCCGCTGCTGACCGAGCGCGACCAGGTCCGGGCCCGGATCGACCTGCGCGACCCGGCGGTCCTGGGCCGGCTGGGCTACGCCTACGGCAGCCGCGGGCCGGCGCGGCTGGGCCGGGTCCGGGCCGGGTACTACGGCCAGGCCGGCGTCCGCGACCCGCACGTCGTCCAGTACGCCGACGGCCGCCCCGTCATCCGCCACGGCAAGCTCTACCTGACCATGACCAACGCCGGTCTCGGGTTCTTCCAGCAGGCGCACTGGGCGGTCTGGACGCTCGACCTGGCGGATCCCACCAAGCTCGAGCAGGTGGCGACGCTGTTCTTCGCGCGCGACGGAGTGGTGCTCGGCGACCACGCGGGCCAGATCGTCGTCGACGGCGACCGGTTCATCCTGCTGATGAGCTCCTGGGGTGACTTCTCGTTCAACGGCGTCCACGTGCGCCACACGGTCACCCGCAAGGACGTGCTGTCGGGCGTGCACGTCCTGCCGACCTCGCCGCTCCCGCTGCCCACGACGGTGAGTTCCTGGGACCCGGCCCTGACGAAGATCGACAGCCGCTGGCACATCGCGTTCGTCGAAAGCCCGGCCCAGCAACCGGCGTTCGTGTTCCACCCGGCCCTGGCGGCGGCCCCGCGCGGCGCGGACTACGACGAGGGGCTGACGATGCTGGGCGCCGACGTGTCGGTGAAGCAGACGGAGGGCACGATCCTGCAGCGCGTGGGCGGCCGCTGGTACCTGTTCGCCAGCGACGGCGACGCGCGCGAATACCCGGTGTACGACTTGAGCCTGCGGAAGCTGGGAACGCTGAACGCACCGTACGGGACGAACATCCCGCACCCGATGCTGGTGAAGATCGGCAACCGCTGGTGGCTCCCGACGTTCGACGGAACCCAGTACGCGGAGGACGTCCTCGGCTACGGCGGCCACGGCGACTTCATCCTGATGCGGTCGAGCTAGACCAGATCCTGCCCGAACCAGGCGACCCCAGGCGTCAGGCCATCGCCTCGGCCCGGCGCACCACCTCGCGGCACAGCCGCCCGACGTCGTCCGGATCGTCGGTGAACTGGGACGGCTTCAGGCAGAACGTCGTGAAGCCGAGCTCGATCTGCTCCGGCAGCGCGGCCATCGCCTGTCCGAGATCGGCGCACGACCGCGCGTCCGGGAACACCGCCCGGGTGCCGCCGATCAGCTCCAGTTCCCGGCCGGGCAGCGCGGCCCGCAACCGGGACAGGTCCTCTGTGGACGGTACGCCGAGCGGGTGGAAGCCGTGCCCGTAGCGGACGAGCCGGTCCAGGAGCCGGTCGTGCAGGTGCCGGCCGCCGAACCACAGCCGCGGGCCGTCCGGGCGGTACGCCTTCGGCTCGAAGTGGATGTCCTTGAAGGAGAAGAACTCCCCGGCGTAGGAAACCGGCGAGGACCGCCACAGCAGGTCCAGGATCTCGAGCTGCTCGTCGAGGATCCGCCCGCGCCTGCCGAACGGGACGCCGAGCGCGTCGTACTCGTCGCGGCTCCAGCTCACCGTCGGCTGCACGACCAGGCGGCCTCCGCTCAGCAGGTCGAGGGTGCCCAGTTCGCGCGCGAGCAGCAGGGGGTGCCGCAGCGGCGCCAGGATCGCCCCGGCGACCAGGCGGATCCGCGAGGTCACCGAGGCGATCGAGGACAGCAGCGACAGCGAGTGCGGCCACGGCGTGAAGGGATCCTGGTTGCCCGGCAGGGCGTACTCGCGCGGGTTGCCCATGACGCCGTGGTCCGAGGCGTCCGGGCCGAGGACGACGTGTTCGCTGATCATCACCGCGTCGAAGCCGGCGTCCTCGGCCTCGCGGGCCCACCGCACCAGCGTCGGCAGGTCCCGGCCCGGGGTCAGCGTCCAGTTCTCGCTGAGGATCAGCAGCATCCGGGGCGCGGTCATGCGCGCGCCGCCGCGTGCCGGAAGGCCGCCACCAGGCCGAGCACGAAGACCACGGCCGCCACGTAGGGCGCGTAGATGATCGGCGCGCCGACCTTGTACACCGCACCGAAGATCGCGGCACCGGTGACGACGATGCCGACCGTACCCGCGAGGTACACCGCCCAGCGCCGCGGGTGGTCGCGCAGGCCGCGGAGCGCACCCGCCGACATCAGCAGGTAGATCACCGCGAGGGAGAACCCGCCGAAGGTCGAGCCCCAGCTGAACACGGCCACGTAGTGCGGCATCTCCGGCTGCGCGAGCAGGCCGGTCCAGGTGGCGGTGAGGACGAGGACCACCGCGTGCACGGCCACCACGACCGCGGCCGCGGCCAGCGGGGTGCCGCGCCGGCTCACCCGGCCCAGTGCCGCGGGCAGCCGCCGGTCTCGGGCGAGCGCGAACATGCCCCGGGACGCCGCCACCGCGCAGCCGATCAGCACCGCGAGCATGTCGAGCAGCACGACCAGTTCCAGCAGCCGCCGGACGAGAACCGATCCGAACCCGCCGTCGGAGACCGGGCCGGCGAGCCCGAACAGCGGTGCGCCGGCGTTCTTGCCGAGGGTGTCCAGGTCGAAGTGGTAGCCGGCGACCTGGCTGTAGGAGCCGATGACGTAGAAGACGGCCACGGTGAGCACCGAGATGAGCACCGCGCGCGGGATGTCCCGCTTCGGGTGCGTCGTCTCTTCGCCGAGGTTGGCCGCCGTCTCGAAGCCGGTGAAGAGCAGGACACCGTACAGGACACCGAAGAGCACGCCGCCGAAGCCCTGCGGTGACGTACCGGGCGTGAACGCCTTGGGGACGTCGTTGGCGGCGCCGACCTTCGCGATCACCACGACGAAGAAGACGAGCACGACGGCGAAGGAGACCAGCGCCAGGACCAGCTGCGCCCGGGTGGACAGGGCGACACCGAGGTACAGCACGACCGAGAGGCCGATCAGCAGGAGCAGGTCCCAGCCGGCCTCGGGCAGCGGCGTGATGCCGAACTCGGCCTGCAGCGTGTCGTGGATCGTGCCGCCGATCATCACCAGGATCCCGGCGCCGAGGGCGAGGATGCCCGCGTAGTAGAGGAATCCGGCCGCGGCGCCGATGCGCTTGCCGAGCCCGTCGGTGACGTAGTCGTAGAGCGAACCGGCGGCCTGGATGCGTTTGGTGTACTCGGAAACGATCCAGCCGAGGCCCAGCACGCCGACCGCGGCGATCGCCACCGAGAGGGGCGCGGCCGCCCCGGCCCCGCTGCCGGAGGCGTTGAGCCCGACCAGGAGCGGGACCAGGAAGGCGATCGAAAAGACCGGCCCGATCACGCCGACGGACTGCGCGATCGCGTCCACCAGCTTGAGGGAGCCACCGAGCCGGTGGCCGGTGGTGACGCTTTCGGGAACGACGTGGTCGACCATGGGTGCCTCCTCGGCTCCGCCCCCGGCGCGGGAATCGTACGGGTTCAAACGTTTGGATCGCAATAGTCAGCTGGCGAAGATCTCGTTCAGGTAGGCCGAAACCAGGGCTTTCGTGCGACACTGCGCGTCCGGCGCGAGACGGTCGGCGTCCGCGACGAGGTCCGCCGGGTGCAGGCCGAGCCCGCGCGCCTGGGCCGCGCCGCCGTTGCCGATCCAGCGCCGGACGCCGGCCGGGGTGACCTCGGGGTGGAACTGCACGCCGAGGCTGCGGCCGGCCCGGTAGGCCTGCGGGGCCGCGGCGTTGCGGGCGAGCTCGACCGCCCCGGGCGGCACGGTGAACCGGTCGAAGTGCCACTGGAACCACGGACCGGACGGCACCAGGTCCGGCCGGTCGGATTCGACGGCCACCCAGCCGATCTCCGGCGACGGCGAGCGCGTGACCGTGCCGCCCAGGGCCCGGGCCAGTGCCTGCGCCCCGAAGCAGACGCCGAACACCGCGCCGCCGCCGGCCACCGCGGCCGCCAGCCAGCGCAGCTCCGGTGCGAGCCACCGGCCGATCCGTGCGTCGTCGACCCCGGCGCTCCACGGCGCGCCGAGCGGCACCAGCAGGTCGTAGGCCGCACTGTCCGGAAAGGACGGTTCGACGTCCGGCGCGTGGTGGCGGTCCTCGGGCACGACGACGAGTTCGTCGACCTGCCAGCCGAGTTCGCGCAGCGCGGCGCCGACGTACCCCGGGTCCGACAGCGCGTCGTGGAGGACGCACAGCGCGCGCATCAGGTGGTCTCGACCCGCACGGGGAACTGCTTGATGCCGTTGACGAAGTTGCTGCGCACCCGCCGGACGTCACCGGCCCGCTCGATGCGGCGCAGGCGCGGCAGCAGGGTTTCGAACATCAGCCGGATCTCCATCCGGGCGAGGTTGTTGCCCAGGCAGAAGTGCGGGCTGCCCTTGCCGAAGGTGACGTGGTCGTTGGGTTTCCGGGTGACGTCGAAGGCGTAGGGGTCGTCGAACACGTCCTCGTCCCGGTTGCCCGAGGCGAACCACATGACGACCTTCTCCCCCGCCTTGATGTGCTGCCCGCGCAGTTCGACGTCGCGGGTGGCGGTGCGCCGGAAGTGGTAGACCGGGCTCGCCCAGCGCAGCATCTCCTCCACCGCCACCGGGATCCGCGCCGGCTCCGCCTGCAGCAGCGCCAGCTGGTCGGGGTGGTCCAGCAGGGCCAGCATGGAATGGCTGATCGCGTGCCGGGTGGTCTCGTTGCCCGCGACCACCAGCAGCAGGAAGTAGTTGTCGAACTCCGTCGCGGTCAACGGTTCCCCGTCGACCGGGACGCGGTTGACGAGCCGGCTGACGAGGTCCTCGCCGTCGCCGCCGCGGCGCTGCCGGGCCAGCTCGCGCCCGTACTCGAACACCTCCAGCGACGCCGGCGAACGGAACGGCAGGTGCTTGTAGCGATCGCTTTCGGCGTCTTCGAGCAGGACGTCGGCGTAGTCGGGGTCGGTGTTGCCGATGATCCGGTTGCCCCAGGCGATCAGCCGCCCGGTGTCGCGCGCGGGCACGTCGAGCATCCGGGCCAGCACCTGGATCGGGAAGTCGGCGCTGACTTCCTTGACGAAGTCGAACTCGCCGCGGCGCAGGGCGGCGTCCACGGTGGCTTCGGTGAGCCCGCGCAGGAACTCCTCGTACTTCTTCAGCGTCTGGCCGCCGAAGTCGCGTTGCAGCAGTTTGCGCAGCGCGCGGTGGCGGACGCCGTCGGATTCGAGCATGGACCGCCGGAGCTCGGCCAGGTCGTCGTCGTGGACCTCTTCGAGGTTGACGTACCCGGTGGAGGTGAACGTCTCGGCGTCCCGGTCGGCGGCGACGATGTCCTCGTGCCGGGTGAGCGACCAGAAGCCGGAGTTCGGCGCCGGTTCCGGGTTCCAGTGGACCGGCGCTTCCCGGCGGAGCACGTCGAACCGGCGCCAGGCCTCGTTGCGCTCGAAGACGCCGAGGTCGGTGAGGTCGACCTGGTCGACGGTCAGGGGGTGCGCGGTGGTCATGGCGCTCCTCTACAGGTGGTAGGCGTACTCGCGGAACTCCCAGTCGGTGACGTACCGGGAGAACCGCTCGAGCTCGTTGCGCTTGTAGGCGAGGAAAGCCGTGACGAACCGGGGGCCGAGCAGCTCCGCGAACGCCGTGTCGGCTTCGAGGGCGTCGAGCGACGCGCCCAGGTCCGAAGGCAGCTTCGGCGCCTTCGCCGGGTCGTAGCCGTAGCCCTCCAGGGGCGCCGGTGCGGCCAGGCCGTCTTCGATGCCCAGGTAGGCGGCGGCGAGCAGGCCGGCCGTCACCAGGTACGGGTTGGCCGTGGCGTCGCCCTGGCGCAGTTCCAGCCGGGCGGCCCGGCCGCGTTCCGGCGGGATCCGGATCATCGCGCTGCGGTTGTCCAGGCCCCAGTCGATCAGCCACGGCGCCAAGGTGTCCGGGCCGAACCGCTTGGCGGAGTTGACCGTCGGGTTGGCGAGCGCGGACAGCGCCGGGGCGTGCGCGAGGATCCCGGCGATGGCGGCGTGGGCGACCTTCGAGAGGCCGTACTCGCCCGCCGGGTCGTCGAACAGCGGCCGCCCGTCGGCGTCCAGCGTCGAGAAGTGCAGATGGAAGCCCGAACCGCCTTCGTCGTTGAAGGGCTTGGCCATGAAGGTCGCCAGCTTGCCCTCGCGGCGGGCCAGCTCCTTGACCGCGGTCTTGAACCGGAAGGCCCGGTCGGCGGCGTCGAGGGCCTCGGAGTGCCAGAGGTTGATCTCGAACTGGCCGCTGCAGAACTCGTGGTTGGCCGTCACCACGTCGATCCCGTAGTCCGCCAGGGACCGCAGCGAGCGCAGCAGCAGGTTCTCCGGGTCGCCCTTGCTGCCGGAGACGTAGACGTTCCCGGTGGCTTCCCCGTACCGGCGCCAGCCGCCGGCTCCGTCCGGCTCCAGCACGTAGAACTCCAGTTCCGGGCCGACGACCGGGCGCATCCCCAGCTCGGCGAACCGGGCCAGCACCTGCTTGAGGACCTGGCGCGGGCTCTCCGGCGAGGGCGTCCCGTCCGGGTTGAAGACGTCGGCGAGGCAGTGCGCGACGCCGGGCTCCCACGGCACGTCGGTCAGGGTGGCCAGGTCGGGGAACGCGACGACGTCGGGGAGGCCGTCGGCCAGGCCGCCCTCCCCCAGCTCGACGACGTCCCCCATCGGGCTGGTGCCGTAGACCGTGCGGCAGAACGCGACGCCGTCGCCGAGCGTCCGGGCGAAGTTCGCGACCAGCACGTCGCGGCCGCGCTCGGTGCCGATGAAGTCGGGGTAGCCCAGCCGGACGACGTCGATGCCACGCTCGCCCAGCGCGGCACCGGCGGCCGCGAGGGCGTCCTCGTCGAAGTGACCCACGACACCTCCCGGGTTCGTTTGAGTCCGAACGATAGCCGCGGCCGGGGTACCTGACAAGGCTTTCCCCCGGTCGGTTGCCGCGGTATCGTGCGGACCCAAACGATTGAGGAGGGCTCGTGGCCGGTTTCTTCTACCCCCGCACGGCGAGCGGGCGGGCGTCGCTGATCCCCGCCCCGCCCTGGTTCTACTCGGGCGACCTTCTGACCGTGGAGTACCGGACCGACCCCGCCCGCGTCGCCGAGCTGCTGCCGGCGCCGCTGTCGCTCGCCGACGAGGACCCGGGCGCGGTCGCGCTGATCTGGGCCGACTGGCAGTCGTGCTCGACCTCGCGGGAGGAGCTGCTGGATCCGGTGCGCGCCCAGTACAAGGAGGCCTTCGTGGTGGTCCGGTGCGCGTTCGAAGGCCGGACCTACTCCCGGTGCGTGTACATCTGGGTGGACAAGGACTTCGCGATCGCCCGGGGCATCCACCAGGGCTACCCGAAGAAGCTCGGCTCGATCTGGCAGACCCGGCCGCACCCCTTCGCGCAAGCGGCCCCGCAGCTCGGCCCGGGCGCGGTGTTCGGCGCGACCCTGGCGGCCGGCGACCGGCGGCTCGCCGAAGCCGTGCTGACCCTGACGGAGGAGTCGCCGACCAACGGGTTCGTCAACGGGCACCCGATGGCGCACCACCGCGTCCTGCCCGGCATCGGCCGCGGCGAAGGCGACGCGCACGCGGAGCTGATCGAGTCCGGCGCGAGCGCGTTCGAAGGCGGCCAGGCCTGGCGCGGCGACGTCGAGCTGCGGTTGTTCGACGCGCCCACCGAAGAACTGGCCCGGCTCGAGGTCCACGAGCTCATCGGCGGCTACTACCGCCAGGTCGGCGTCACCTGGGACGGCGGGCGGCGGCTGGCCGGGCTGCCATCCGTTTGAGGCCGTACGATCGAGGCATGCCGGACGGATACAGCCTCGCCGAAACCGAAAAGGCGATGTCCGCGCACATCGCCAAGCTGGCGCTCGACCTGCCCGCCGCGGCGGCCCTGTCCAGCCTGTACCGCGCGGCCAACGCCGTCCGCAACCACCTCACCAACGCGGTGCTGCGCGAGCACGACCTGAGCTGGACGGGGTTCGTCGTCCTGTGGTGCGTGTGGATCTTCGACGGCCTCGAGACCCGGCACGCGGCGACCGTCGCGGCGATCTCCAAGGGCACCCTGACCGGCGTGGCCAAGACCCTGGAGGGCCGCGGCCTGCTGCGCCGCGAGGTCGACGCCGCCGACCGGCGGCTGGTGCACCTGGTCCTCACCGGCGAGGGCCTGGCCCTGATGGAGGACCTGTACCCGCGGTTCAACGCGGCCGAGGCCGAGGTGGTGGCCCGCATCAGCGGCGGCAAGCTGACCACGATCACCAACGGCCTGCGGACGATGGTCCAGACGGTCGAGGACAAGGCCTGGGAGACCCCTCAGACCGACTGACCCGCGCCCCAATGTGGCGTTGGGTGCGTCCAACGCACCGAACGCCACATTGGGTGCGTTGGACGCAACCAACGCCACATTGGGGCGCTTGGGTCACTGGTCGTCCTCGAGGCGCTCGGCGCGGCGCAGCTGCCAGCGGGCCAGCAGCGCCATCGCCGGGTAGGGGAGGACCGCGAGCATCAGCCAGGACACCGGAATCCCCAGCAGCCGCACGGTGTCCAGGCCCGGGAAGAGCGCGAAGACGCCGGGGAGGCCGAGCAGCAGCAGGAACATCAGGACCAGAGCGGGGATGCCGCGGCGGCGCTGGGCGGCGTAGAGCGCGGTGGCGCGCTGGGTGTCGCCCGCGGGCAGGCGGGGCTGGCGCCAGCGTCCGCGCGATCGGCGGCGCGCGTGGGCGAGGCGCGTCTGCGGGCTGGTGACGGCGACCCGCCGGATCTTGCTCATCGCGGATCGGACCCGAGCTGGCCGCGCTGGGCCGCTTCGAGCAGCCTGTCCCGCAGATCCCGCGCGTGCCGGCGGCTCACCGGGACGTCACCGGCCTCGGTGTGGGCCAGCAAGCCGCCCGCGGTGTCGCTGCGCAGCTCCAGCACCGCGCCCACGGCCAGCAGGAAACCCCGGTGGACCCGGCTGAACCCGGTCCCCTCCCAATACTCCTCGAGCCGCGAGATCGGCATCCGCACCAGGTGGACCCCGCCGCGGGTGTGCAGGCGGACGTAGTCGCCGTGGGCCTCCACGAACAGGACGTCGTCACGGCGGACGTACCGCGTCCGCCCGCCCGACTCGACCGGCAGCGCCGCCATCGCGTCCGGCGTCGGCCGCGACGCCGGGGTCGCCATCCGCAGCACCTTCGCCAGAGCCGCCGACAGCCGTTCCGTGCGGACCGGCTTGAGCAGGTAGTCGACGGCGCCGATGCCGTACGCCGTCACCGCGTGCCCGTCGTGCGCGGTGACGAACACGATCACCGGCGGCTCGCTCAGCTTCGCCAGCAGCGACGCGAGTTCGAGCCCGTCGAGGCCCGGCATCGAGATGTCGAGGAACACCGCGTCGAAGCGATCCGCCTGAAGCAGCTTCAACGCCTTCAACGCGTCACCCGCTCCGACGACTTCGCCGACTCCGGGCGCTTCGCGGAGCATGCGGCAGAGTTCGTCCAGCGCGGGCGGCAGGTCGTCGACCGCGAGCACGCGGAGCCCGGTCACGGCAGCACCCCCGGCTGGAACCGCGGCACCCGCACGATCACCCGGGTGCCCGCGCCGACCTCGGTTTCCACGGTGAGGCCGTACCAGGCGCCGTAGACGTCCCGCAGTCGCCTGTCCACATTGGCCAGTCCGAGCCCGGCCGGGTCGTCCTCGCCGACGCGCCCGGCCAGCAGGTCCGCGGCCCGTTTCGGGTCCATGCCGACCCCGTCGTCCTCGACGAAGATCACGCAGTCGTTCCCTTCCGCCTGGCCGTGCACCTGGACCTGCCCGGTGCCCGACCGCGGCTCGATGCCGTGCCGGATCGCGTTCTCCACCAACGGCTCCAGCACCAGGTAGGGCACCGCGACGGCGAGGATCTCCGGCGCGACCCGCACCTGGACGCGCAGCCGTTCGCCGAGCACCGCCTTCTGCAGCGCGAGGTACGTCTCGATCGCGCGGAACTCCTCGGCGACGACGGTGTACTCGCCGTGGCGGGCCAGGCTGTAGCGGGTGTAGTCGGCGAAGTCGAGCATCAGGTCGCGGGCGCGGTCGGGGTCCGAGCGCACCAGCGACGCGATGACCGTCAGGGCGTTGTAGACGAAGTGCGGCGACATCTCCGCCCGCAGCGCCCGCAGTTCGGCTTGGGCCGCCTGCTCCGCCGACGCCTCGAGCCGCCCCCGCTCCAGCGCCTGCACGACGAGGTCGGCGGCCTGGGCCGCGACCGCGTCCCGGACGTCCCCGACGACCAGCAGCGCCCCGGCCAGCTCGTCGCGGACGTGCAGCGGCAGCACCAGGACGTCCGGCGCCGAGCCGGGTTCTTCGCTGTGGAGCACGCCGTCGAGCACCGTCGCGACGACCGCGTCCGGGCCCGGCCGCCCCGACCACAGCAGGGACCCGGACAGGTCGGTCAGGCCGAGTCCCGGGAAGCCGAAGAGCCGGCGCAGGCGGTGGGCGGCGCGCCGGGCGGGCATGCCGGACAGGCCGTCGCGCAGGTCGTCGGTGATGCGGCGGGCGGCGGCGAGCACCGGCAGCGGGTCGGCGCGGGACGCCGGGCGCAGGTGCACGGTCGGGCCTCCCCTCGGCGGCGGTGTCCAGGGCAGTAGATCCTACGGCTACGCGGGCCCGTCGCGGTCGGCCAGCACCTGGGCGTGGCGGCGGAACCGGCGCCAGGTCCGGTAGTGGTCGAGCGCCGTCACGGTACCCAGGAGGCTCGCGTTCGCCGGGTAGGGCCGGTCCGGCAACGAAATCCACCCGGTCGTGCGAGTCTCCTTGACGGCCACCGGCACCGGCCGGAACGTCGTCGGGTCCAGGCCGTCGCTGTGCCGGACGACCTCGTCGAAGAACCACGCCGAGGTGATCAGCGCCAGCACGCCGCGGGAGCCCTTGAGCGCCTCCTTCAGCGGCTGGGCCTCCAGCAGCCGGAACGTCTGGTTGATCGCCGGTGCGGTGACGCCGTGGTCGTCGTAGGCGATCTCGCCCGCGTGCAGCGCCATCCGCAGCCGGATCCGGGCGCCGGGGTCGTGCGTGCGGTTGTGCCGGTGCAGCGCGACGGCGAGCGCGGCCGGCAGGAACTCCACGAAGAGCCCCTTGGGGATTTCCGGTGGCACGAGGACGAAGACGCCGTCGCCGCAGTCCTCGCGCCGGCAGGCCGCCCACGGGACGCCGGCGTCGTCGAACGCCCGGCAGAGCGCGCGGTACAGCCCGCGGCGCAACGCCAGCCGGTGTGGGGTGGTCCTGCGCTGGTCGCCGTAGCCCTCGACGTCCACGGCGAAGATCGTCCGGTGCAGAGCCGGTTGTTCGTACTTCATCGCACCCTCCCTGCGATCATGCATCAGGTAGTGCAAATGCATGTGCAGATGAGTGTGTCGTGGGACACCCGTCCGGGGAAACGGGTGCTGCGGTGAGCGGTTCCCCCACCGCGGTGACCGGCAGGCGATGTTCACCGGCGGTGAACACGCTGGTCAGGAGCCTGCGGGCAGTGCGCACACCACCCGCAGGACCCTGACGGACGCCTCAGCAGCTCTGCTTGTAGAAGTACTGCGAGTTGGCGTCCATGTCCGCCTTGGTGATCGAGTGCAGCTCCGCGGTGAGGGTCCGCGTCACCGGCTTGCCCTCGATCGCCGCGACCGCCTGCTGGACGCCCTGGGTGCCGATCGAGGCCGGGTCCTGGGCGATCAGGGCCTGGTACTGGCCGTTCTTGAGGCCTTCGACCTCCGACGGGCTCGCGTCGAAGCCGATCAGGTTGACCGCGCCGACCTTGCCCGCGTTGCGCAGGCCGGTGGCCGCGCCTTCGCCGGTGTTGAGGTTGGTCGCGAAGACGCCGATCAGGTCCGGGGTCGACGACAGGGCCGCCGTCACCTTGGCCGCGGCCTGCTCCGGCTCGTTCTGGGTGAACTGGATGCCGATCGACTTGAGGTTCGGCGAGTTCTTCAGCTCGTCCTCGAACCCCTTGGCGCGCGCGGCGGTCGTGGACGTGCCCGCGATCGTGTCGAGCACCAGCACCGAACCGCTCTTGCCGCCGGCCAGCTTGGCCATCGTCTGGGCCGCGAGCTTGCCGCCCGCGGCGTTGTCCGACGAGATCGACGAGACGGCCACGCCGGTGTCCTTCAGCGCGGTGTCGACCTCGACGATCTTCGTGCCGCGCGCCTTGACCTGCTGGATCGGCGCCAGCATCGCGGTGTCGTCGGTGGGGGCGATGAGCAGCGCCGCCGGCGGGTTCGCGCCGAGGGCGTTGACCAGCTGGGTCTGCAGGGGAGCGTCGAACTTCTGCGGCGCCTGGGTGGTCAGCTCGTAGCCGAGCTTCTTCGCTTCGGCTTCGGCGCCGCACTGCAGCGAGATGTAGAACGGCTCGGCCTGCACGCCCGGGATCAGCGCGAGCTTCTTGCCGCCGACCGGCTGGGCCGAGTCGCCGGACCCGCTCTGCCCGACCGTGCCGGAGCCGCACGCGGACAGCAGGGCGGCGGCGGAGACCACGGCACCCATGGCGGTGAGAGTCTTGGTCAGTTTCATAAGCACCTCGTTGTACTTGGGCGGACGGTAGGTGTGGGACTCAGCGGGAATTGCGGCGGCGGCGGCGGCGCTGGTCGAACCAGACCGCGGCGACCAGGACCCAGCTGACGATGAACATCTGCCAGAAGTCCTGGACGTGGATGATGTTGAAGCCCTTGCGCAGCACGGCGGGGATGAACACCCCGATCACCGTGCCGAGGATCGTGCCGACCCCGCCGAACAGGCTCGTCCCACCCATCACGACCGCGGCGATGGCGTTGAGGTTGTCGGTGGTGTGCCCGGAGATGGTGGTCGAGTTGTAGTAGGCCAGCGAAAGGAACCCGGCGATCCCGGCCAGGAACCCGGTCAGCGTGTACACCTTCAGCAGGTGCCGGGTGACGCCGATGCCCGCGCGGCGCGCGCCCTCGGCGTTGGACCCGACGGCGAAGGTGTACCGCCCGAACTTCGTCGTCCGCAGCAGCCACGCGCCGATCACGGTGATCACGATGGCCACGATCACCAGGTTGGGCACGATGCCGAAGGACGTGCCGTAGCCGAGGGTCTTGGTGAGTTCCGCCGGTACGGTGCGCAGGTCGGAGCCGCCGTTGAGCAGGTACGCGGTGGCCAGCGCGGCCCCCATGGTGCCGAGCGTGACGATCAGCGCCGGGATCTTCGCCACCGCGACGAGGACGCCGTTGATGACGCCCCAGATCGTGCCGGTGACCACGGCGACGACCAGGCCGACGATGATCACGCCCCAGCCCGCCTTCGACGCGTCGCCGCCGGACATCGCCTCCATCACCTTGCCCGCGACCATGCCCGCGAGGATCAGCACCGAGCCGACCGAGAGGTCGATGCCCGAGGTGATGATCACGAACGTCATGCCCACCGACAGGATGAGCAGGACCGAGGACTCGATGAACAGCGTCTGGAAGGTGAACAGCGTCGGGAAGCTGTCCGGCGCGATGGCGCTGAACAGCACGACCAGGGCCAGCAGGACGAGGCCGATCCAGAACGTGTTGGCCTCGATCAGGCGCTTGCCCAGCGGCCGCTTGCCGAAGCCCGCGTCGGGTGCTTCCTGGATGTCCTCCTTCACGGGCGCGCTCATGCCGCCTCCTCCTGCACGAGGGCGCCGGTCATCGCGGCGACGAGGTCTTCGAGCTTCGTGTCCGCCCCGGTGAACCGGGCCACGCGCGTGCCGAGCCGCAGCACCTCGACGCGGTCGGCGACCGACAGCACCTCGGGCATGTTGTGGCTGATCAGCACGACGGCGATGCCCTTGTCGCGCACCTTCTTGATGACGTCGAGCACGCGCTCGCGCTGCACGACACCGAGAGCGGCCGTCGGCTCGTCCATGAACACGACCTTCGACGCCCACACGACCGAACGCGCGACGGCGACGCTTTGGCGCTGCCCGCCGGAGAGCGAGCCGATCGGGACGTCGGTGCTCTGTAGCGTCACGCCGAGGCGCTGGAACTCCTCGATCGCCTGCCGCCGCATCTCGTTCTTGTCGAGCATGCCGAGCTTGCCGAGGAGGCCTTTGCGGTGGATCTCGCGGCCGAGGAACAGGTTGGCCGCCGGGTCGAGCTCGGGAGCGACGGCGAGGTCCTGGTAGACGGTCTCGATGCCCAGCCGCCGTGCGGTCGTGGGGGAGTCGAGGTGGACTTCCGCGCCGTCCAGAAGGATCTTCCCCGACGTCGGCTGCTCGGCGCCGGAGAGGCACTTGACCAGGGTCGACTTGCCGGCGCCGTTGTCGCCGATCAAGGCCGTCACCTCGCCCGCGCGGGCCTGGAACGACGCGCCGCGCAGGGCTTCGACGGACCCGTAGTGCTTGGTCAGGTCGATCGCGTCCAGCAGGATTTCGCTCATCCGTGCCTCTCCTCCGGCGCCGGCGGGCGGCAGCGGATCACCGTCGCCGTGCCGGACAGCTCGGTCTGGCCGGCGTCGAACGGGACGACGTAGGTGTCGCCCTTCGCCAGCGCGTGCTCGCCACCGTGCTCGGTGCGCAGCGTGCCTTCGCCGTCGAGGACGACCAGGACCGCGAACGAAGGATCGAGTGACAACGTTGTCGTCTCGTCGGTGCGCAGCTGTTCGGCTCGGAAGAACCGCTCCGAGCCGCCGGCCAGCAGGTCCACAGTGGACGCGCGGTCGCCCGCGGTGCGCTTGATGATCGTGTCCAGGCGTTCGGCGTCCCAGCCCGAGGTGTCGAGCGCCTCGATGGCGGTGTCGAAGCCGAGGCCGAGGTGGCCCTTCTCCGGCGACGCGAGGAAGTCGCGCCACTCGATGGTGAGCGAGAAGTCGGTCGGCTGCTGCAGTTCGACGACGAACACGCCTTCGCCGATCGCGTGCGGCAGCCCGGCCGGGATGTAGACGGTGTCGCCCGCGGACACCGGGATGCTGTTGAGCGCGCCCAGCATCGACGGCACGTCCTGCTCGCGCGTCCACTCGGACACGGTCGCCTTCGACAGCGTCTCCTTGAAGCCCGGGTAGACGCGCGGGTCGTCGCCGTAGGTGCCGACCACGATCCACGCCTCGGTCTTGCCGAAGTGGGAGTCGAAGTGCCGCTTCGCGAACGTGTCGTCGGGGTGGAAGTGCACCGGCAGCCGCTGGCCCGCGTCGAGGAGCTTGACCAGCAGCCCGGTCGACGTCCCGAGCGCCTCGACGTGCTTCGCGCCGAGCCAGCCGTTGGCGTTGGCTTCGACGGCGTCCCGCAGCCAGGCGCCGTCGGGCAGCCTGGTCAGGCCGTTGGTGTCCTGGCCGAACATGGTGCTCACCGAGGCGACCCAGTCCTCCGGGCCGAACTTCTTGTCCGAAGACGCTCCGCGCAGCGCCGCGATGGCGTCGCCGCCGCGGTAGAACTGCGGCGGCTGGTTGGCGGCGAGCCGGATCGGTTCGAGGGTCACGGGGCGACCTCACCGGAACCACGGGCGACGAGATGCACGGGCAGGACTACCTTTCTGGGCGGGGACTGATCTCCTTGGACGCGGGCGAAGAGCAGCTCGGCCGCGGCGTGGCCCAGAGCGCTGACGTCGTGGGCGACCACGCTGACCGGCGGGTTCAGCAGGTCCGCCAGCTCGAAGTCGTCGAACCCGATCATCGCCGGGCGGTGCTCGGCGTGCGCGAGGGCGCGCAGGAGGTGCACGGCGACCCGGTTGTTGCCCGCGATCACCGCGGTGGCCGCGTCCGGGCCGTCGAGCAGCCGCTTGACGGCGTCGCCGACCGAGTCCGGCGTCGGCGTCCCCATCGAGACCAGCGACTCGTCGTAGGAGATCCCGTTGCGCACGCAGCCCTCGCGGAACCCGCGCAGGCGCTCGGCCGCGGTGAAGATGTCCGGGCTGTCACCGAGGAAGGCGATCCGCCGGTGCCCGTGCCGCGCCAGGTGCGTGACGGCTTCGACGGTGCCGCCGAGGTTGTCCACCAGCACGGTGTCGGCCACGATGTCGCCGGCCGGCCGGTCGATGAACACCACCGGCGTGCCCGCGCGCATCTCCGGCACCAGGTAGCCGTGCTGCAGTCCGGCCGGGACGACGAGGATGCCGTCCACCCGCCGCGCGCAGAACTCCAGGACGAGCTCGCGCTCGCGGTCGGAGTTCTCCTCGGACGAGCCGGTGAGCACCTGGCGCCCGAACGACGTCGCGATGCGCTCGACCGCGCGGTTCAGCTCGGAGTAGAAGGGGTTGCCGACGTCCTCGACGATCAGCCCGATGGTGCCGGTCGTCGACCCGCGGCGCAGGTTCCGCGCACCCAGGTTGCGCCGGAACCCCAGCTGCTCGATGGCCGCCATGACCCGTTCGGCGGTGTCGGGGTGCACCGCCGGTTCGTCGTTGACCACGCGCGAGACGGTCTTGATGCTCACGCCCGCCAGCCGGGCCACGTCGCTCATCGTGGCCCGCCTGCTCGCGGTGCGCGTGCTGCCGTCCCGGTCCCGGCCCAGAGGAGACAACGTTGTCATAGTGACCGGGATTGAACTCCCCGTCCGGCGCCTTGTCAACGCTTGGTGCGTGGATTGTGCCGATTCGGCGCCGCGATCGGCTGAATGCGGGTGTCCGGAAGTGGACAGGTCTTGACGTGTCCCTTGACTGCTTGGTGAGCCGCTGCCCAAGGTGGCCCGGCGCGACAAGGTTGTCATGTCACCGGTTTCGGTCGCGCTGGACGAGGTGGAGAGGCGATGGCCATGGCGCGAGCGCGCTTCAGAGCCGGTTTAACTTTCCTGACCCTGGCGGTGACGGCAGCGGTGGCTCCCGCTGTGCCCGCCGCGGCGGCGACCAGTATCGATTACGCGAAGTGGGTCAACCCCTTCGTGGGCACCCGCCCCGGCGGGGCCGACCACGGCACCGGGGGCGGGGCCGGCAACACGTTCCCGGGCGCGGTGGCGCCGTTCGGGATGGTCCAGTGGAGCCCGGACACGGTGAAGTCCCAGCCGGGCGGCTACTTCTACGACGACAACGCGCTGACCGGGTTCAGCCTGACGCACCTGTCCGGCGCGGGCTGTTCGACCTACCAGGACATCCCGTTCATCCCGTATGTCGGTGAAGTGACGACTTCGCCGGCGACGGACCCGGGGCACTACACGTCGAAGTTCTCGCACGCCAGCGAACACGCGACCGCGGGCGCCTACGACGTCACCCTCGACAGCGGCGCGAAGGTCGAGCTCAGCGCGACCCAGCGCACCGGCTCGGCGCGGCTGACCTACCCGGCCGGCGCGTCCTCGACGCTGCTGGTCAACACGTCGGGCTCGGTCAACGGCACCGACGACGCGTCGATCACCATCGGCAAGGACACCATCAGCGGCTGGGCCACCAGCGGCCGCTTCTGCGGCGCGCGCAACAGCTACCGCGTCTACTTCTCGGCCAAGTTCGACACGCCGTTCGCGTCGATCGGCACCTGGAAGAACGGCGCCGTGACGCCGAACAAGGCCGCCGAAACCGGCGGTGCCAAAGCGAAGGTGGCGCAGCCCAACGGCGTCGACGCCTCGATCGCGCGCACTGCCACCGCCAAGCAGCAGAACACCACCGTCAGCGGCCCGGGCAGCGGCGGGTACGTCACCTTCGCGAACCTCAACGGCGCCCAGGTGAACGTCCAGGTCGGACTGTCCTTTGTGTCCGTCGACGGCGCGAAGGCCAACCTCAAGGCGGAGAACACCGGCAAGTCGTTCGACAAGGTGGCCGCGGGCGCGCGCAAGGCGTGGAACGACCAGCTCGGCAAGATTGCCGTCACCGGCGGCTCCGACGCCGACCTGACGACGTTCTACACCTCGCTGTACCACTCGCTGATCCAGCCGAACGTCTTCTCCGACACCGACGGCCAGTACGTCGGCTTCGACGGGCGGATCCACAAGGCCGACAAGGGCCACGCGATGTACACGAACTTCTCCGGCTGGGACATCTACCGCTCGGAAGCCCCGCTCCTGGCGACGATCGACCCGAAGGAGACGTCGGACATCGTCCGGTCGATGATGGCCTACGCCGAGCAGGGCGGCTCGTGGGACCGCTGGACGGTCGCGAACGACTACACCGGCGTCATGAACGGCGACCCCTACCACATCATCGTCTCCAGCGCGTACGCGTTCGGGGCGCGGGACTTCGACGCCCAGAAGGCGTTGCTGCTCATGATCAAGGGCGCCACCCAGCCGACCCAGGGCTACACCGAACGGCCCGGTCTCGACGACTACCAGAAGCTCGGGTACGTCCCGGGCGCCGGCGCGGACACCCTGGAGTACACCAGCGCCGACTTCTCCATCGCCCAGTTCGCGAAGCGGCTCGGCGACAGCGCGACGTACACGACGTTCATGAAGCGCGCGCAGAACTGGCAGAACCTCTACAACCCGGGGACCGGCCACCTGCAGCCGCGCAACGCGGACGGCTCGTTCTCCGGCACCTACGACCCCGCCAGCTCGCAGGGCTGGGTCGAGGGCAACGGCGCGCAGTACGAGTGGATGGTGCCCTACGACCTCGGCGGCGTCGTGACGGCGTTCGGCGGCAACACCGCGACGCAGTCGCGGCTGGACACCTTCTTCACCCAGCTGAACGCGGGCACCCAGGAGCCGTACGCCTTCATGGGCAACGAGCCGAACTCCAACGCGCCGTACGTCTACTCGTACGCGGGCGCGCCGGCCAAGACCCAGGCGATCGTGCACCGCTCGATGGACGAGCTGTACAACCCGCGTCCGGAGGGCCTGATCGGCAACGACGACCTCGGCCAGATGTCGGCCTGGTACGTCTGGTCCGCGCTCGGCATCTACCCGGAGATCCCGGGCCGCGCCGAAACGCTGCTGGTCACGCCGCGCTTCGAGAAGGCCGTGCTCACCACCGGCGCGGGCAAGAAGATCACCATCAACGCGCCGGGCACCGGTGACTACGTGGGCAGCCTGAAGGTCAACGGCTCGGCCGCGGCGAAGGCGTGGCTGCCGGAGGCGCTGATCTCCGGCAGCGGCACGCTCGACTACACGCGCTCGGCCACGGCGACCGCGTGGGGCAGCGCGGCGGCCGACGCCCCGCCGTCGTTCCGCGAGCAGGAGAAGCCGAGCCTGTCCTTCGTGGACCCGGCCCGCGCGGTGACGCCCGCGGGGTCGGCGTCGAAGGCGTCCGTGGGCGTCCAGGACCTGTCCGGCACCGCCCGGACCTGGACGTACTCCGCGGGCAGCGTCGACGGGATCACCCTGACCCCGGCGACCGGCAGCATCGCGGTGCCCGCCGCGGGCAAGGCCCAGGCCGAGCTCACGGTCAGTGTCCCGGCCGGGCTGGCCGACGGCGCCCGCCGCATCCCGGTGACGTTCTCCGCGCCGGGCGTGGCTTCGTCGCAGGCGGTCCTGACCGTGCTGGTGGCTCAGCCGAACAGCTGGCTGGCCACGGTGAACAACGCCGGCATCTCCCCGGACGCGAACTCCGGCGCGGCCAACTTCGACGGCGGCGGCTGGAGCTACTCGGCCGACGCCCTCGCCGCGGCCGGGGCCACCCCGGGCAGCACGGTCACCAGCGACGGCATCAAGTTCACCTGGCCGTCGTTCCCGGCCGGGGACCCGGACAACGTGGTCGCCGGCGGTCAGACGGTGAACGTGAGCGGCTCGGGCCGGCTGGCGCTGCTCGGTTCGGCGTCGAACGGCAACGCGTCGGGCACGCTGACGGTGACCTACACCGACGGCACGACGTCCACTGCGACCATCGGGTTCTCCGACTGGACCCTCGGCGGCGGGGGCGCGCAACCGGCGTTCGGCAACCGGATCGTGCTGTCGACGCCGTACCGCAACGCTTCGGGCGGCGACCCGCAGCAGATCCGCACGATGGTGTTCGGGACCACCCCGATCACTCTCGCCGCGGGCAAGACGGTCGCCAGCGTGACGCTGCCGGCCAACGTCAGCGGCGGTGCCCTGCACGTCTTCGCGATCGGCATCGGTGCATGAAACGCAAAATGCTGGCGGGCTTCCTGACGCTCACCGCGGTCGCGACGGGGCTCAGCCCCGCCGCGGCCGCGGCCGGCGGGGACGCCCTGGACGCGGTCAACACGTTCATCGGCACGCAGGACGAGGGCAACACGTTCCCGGGCGCCTCGGCCCCTTTCGGGATGACCCAGGTCAGCCCGATCACCTCGCACTACGCCGGCTACCGCTACACCGACACCGCGATCCGCGGGTTCGGGCATTTCTTCCTGTCCGGTGCGGGCTGCTGGGAGCAGGGCGGCCTGGTCTCGACCCTGCCGACGACCGGGGAAGTGGGTCCCGGCAAGGCGTTCGACACGAGCAAGCCGTCCACTTTCGACCAGAAGCAGTACGCGGCGCCGTTCACCCACGACGGCGAGGTCGGCAAGCCCGGCTACTACAAGGTGCACCTGACCGGCTACGGCGGCGTCGACGTCGAGACGACCGCGGCGACGCGGGCCGGGGCCGAGCGGTACACGTTCGCGAAGTCCGGTGACGCCAACGTCTTCGTCAACGTCGGGCAGGCCAACGACAAGGAGCCGGTGACCGGCAGCAGCATCCGGGTCGTTGACGACCGGACCGTCGAGGGCACCGTGGAGTCGCAGGCGTTCTGCGGTGGCAAGGCCTACACGACGTACTTCACGACGAAGTTCGACAAGCCGTTCAAGGCGTTCGGCACGTGGTCGCCGTCCGGCGGCACACCCGGCTCGCGGACGTCGGAAGGCGGCGCGGGCCTGCGGGGCGCGTGGCTGACGTTCGGTGGCGGGCAGGTGACCGCGACCACGGCCATCTCCCAGGTCGACGCGGCCGGTGCCCGGGGCAACCTGGCCTCGGAGCGCATCCGGTCGTTCGACGCGGCCAAGGACGCGGCGCAGCGCACCTGGCGCCGTGAGCTGTCCTCTGTGGACATCAAGGGCGGCACGACCGACGACCGCACGGTCTTCTACACCTCCCTCTACCACGCGCTGTTGCAGCCGCTGACGGCCAACGACGCCGACGGACGCTACTTCGGCTTCGACAAGAAGATCCACCGCGCGGTCGGCTGGACGTACTACGACTTCTTCTCGCTGTGGGACACCTACCGCACGCAGAACCAGCTCCTCGCCCTGCTGCGGCCCAGCCGGGCGAAGGACATCGCGAAGAGCATCCTGGCCATCCACGACCAGGGTGGCTGGCTGCCGCGGTGGGCGTACGCGAGCCAGGAGACGAACACGATGACCGGCGACCCGGTCACGCCGTTCCTGGTCGACCTGTGGCGCTTCGGTGCGTTGTCCGGCGAAGAGATGCACGCCTACCAGGCGCTCCTGCAGAACTCGCGGGAGATCCCGCCGGCGTCCTCGCCGTTCCAGGGGCGCTCGGGCAACGCGAGCTACCAGAAAGACGGATTCGTCCAGTACGACCCGGATTTCCCGAAGAAGGGGCAGGACACCGACCCGAACCACGGGGCGTCGGCCACCTTGGAGTACGCGCTCGGTGACTGTTCGCTGTCGCTGATGGCGGCCGCGCTCGGCAAGAAGGACGACGCGGCGGCGTTGGCGGCGAAGGGCCGGACCTACCGGACGCTGTGGGACGCCACCCAGGCCGACCGCGGCTTCACCGGCTTCTTCCGGCCGAAGGTCCTCGGCGGCGCGTGGTTCTCGCCGGCCGACAAGCCGTACAGCCCGCAGAGCCAGGACGGCTTCCACGAGGGCACGGCCTGGCAGTACCAGTGGCTCGTCCAGCAGGACGTGCCCGGTCTGGTGCAGCGGATGGGCGGCCCGGCGGCCACCGGGAAGCGCCTCGACGACTTCTTCGCCTACGACGAACTGGTGAAGGACCCGGCGACCGCGGTCCGCGAGAACTGGGTGGTCGGCCCGTACGACTATTACGACCAGTTCCGCTACAACCCGAACAACGAGCCGGACCTGCACTCGCCGTGGATGTACGCGCTCACCGGGCAGCCGTCGAAGACGTCGACGGTGGTGCGGGCGGCGCACACGCTGTTCACCAACGCGCCCAACGGCGTCACCGGGAACGACGACCTCGGCACCATGTCGGCCTGGTACGTCTTCAGCGCCCTCGGGCTCTACCCGGCCGTCCCAGGGAGTGGGAATTTCGTGCTCAACGCGCCGCGTTTCGCGAAATCCGTTCTGCACCTGGAGAACGGGCGGGACATCACGATCAAGGCGCCGGGCGCCTCCGGTTCGGCGCTGCAGTACGTGTCGGGCCTCAAGGTGGATTCGCGCGCCAGTGACCGCGTGTACGTCGGCGTGGACCAGCTGAAGCACGGGACGACGCTGGACTTCGGCCTCACCTCCGACGCGACGGCGAAGTGGGGGACGGCACCGTCGTCCGCCCCGGCTTCGCCCTGCGCCGGGTAGCCCGGCGACCGCTCACGGCCGTGGTTCAGACCACAGTGGACCACGGTCGTGAGCATCGTCACGGGCCCCGGTGTTCCCGTGAGGGCCGTCACGCCTCACACTGGTATCAGCACGTCCGACAGCGCCGTTGACGTCCATGGCAAGTCCGCCTTGGACGGTGTGTCGGGCGTTTTCTCGTGCCAGTACCAACGTGGTGAGACCCCACAGGAGGAAGCAGTGTCCAGCAAGGCCGCTCTAGTGTTCCGCGTGGCCGCAGTAGCCGAAGCCCTCTCCTGGGCCGGGCTGCTGGTCGGGATGTTCCTCAAGTACGTCGTCCACTCTTCCGGCGAGGGCGGCGTTCCCGTCCTCGGCATGGTGCACGGCGTGATCTTCGTCCTCTACGTGGTGATCTCCCTGTCCGTGGCGAAGCCGCTCGGCTGGCGCCCGAAGACGCTGGTCCTGGCCCTGCTCGCGAGCATCCCGCCGCTGTTCACCTGGCTGTTCGAGAAGTGGGCGCTGCGCAACGGCAAGCTCGACGGCCCTCAGCGGCTGTCCCACGGCGGTGTCGGCCTGTTCCAGGTCAAGGAACCGGTCGCTGCCTGATCCCGGAATGTGAGAAGGGGCCCGCACTCGGCGAGTGCGGGCCCTTTTCCGTCGTCGAGCGTTTACTCGCTGAAGTCGCCGGCGGCGCGGCGGACCTTGGTCAGCAGGTCGGTCAGCTGCTCGGTCTGCCGTTCGGTGAGGCCGCTGAGCCCGAAGTCGATGGCGGTGACGGCTTCGGTCGCGGCCTCGCGGCGCTTGCGGCCCTCGTCGGTGATCTCCACCAGCGTCGTGCGGCGGTCGGTCGGGTGCGGGACGCGCTTGACGAGCCCGTCGCGCTCGAGCCGGTCCACTATGTTGGTGACACTGGTGGGGTGCAGCTGGAGCCGCTCGCCCATCACCCGCATCGGCAGGCTGGCGCTGCGGGCGAAGGTGAGCAGCACCAGCGCTTCGTACCGGGCGAAGGTCAAGCCGTGCGGCTTGAGCGCGCCGTCCACCGCGGACTGGATGATCTGCTGGACCCGCATCACCCCGGTCACCGCGGCCATGGTCCCGGAGGGCCCGATCCGGTCCTCCCAGATCCGGGCCGCGCGGGCGATCGGGTCGAACGGCAGCGGACGGTTCATGACACGCGAAGTTACCAGCGGGTACCGGCGGGTGTCGCACGACTGGCGGAAATGACCACCGAAGAAGGGACTTCCGAGCATGATCGTCGCGTTCAGCGTGAGCCCGTCCGGCGGGGATCCTGACGGCGGGGTGAGCGAAGCCGTGGCCCGCGCGGTGAAGGTCGTCCGCGACTCCGGGCTGCCCAACTCGACCAACGCGATGTTCACCAACATCGAAGGCGAGTCCTGGGACGAGGTCATGGACGTCGTGAAGCGCGCGGTCGAGGCCGCGGGCGAGGGGTCGTCGCGGGTGAGCCTGGTGCTGAAGGCGGACATCCGGCCGGGCTTCTCCGGCCAGCTCGAGGCCAAGGTGGACCGGGTGGAAGCGCGGCTGCGCGACTCCTGACTAGGGGAGGGGCGGGGTGAAGGCGACCGTCCACCGGCCGTCTTCGCTCGTCACGGTCAAGGGGTAGGCGAACGGCTTCCCGTCGCCGAGCGCGCCGGAGACGGTGGCCCGCGTCGGCTCGCGCGCGTCGGGCCCCAGGTCGACGCGCACATCGTGCACCCCCCGGCCGGCGAGCACGGAGACGTAGTCCTTCGCGAAGTCGTCCCCGCCGGAGCCGGGGTAGTCGAGCAGATCGGCGAAGGCATCGGCATCGTGCCCCGAGAGGGCGGCGGCGAGCTTGTCCCGCAATTCGGCGGGCGAGCCCGCCCCGGGGTCCGGTTCGTGCACGATGAGCAAGGTCACCGCGCCAACCCACACAACGGCGGCCGCGATCGACAAGCCCACCTTCACGTCACGCCGGATGTGCACCCGGCCGAGCCTGCCCCAGCGCCGCCGTCCTGCCAAGCGGACGGGCCGGGAGGTGCGCAAACCCGCGGCGCGCGGTCCGAAATCGTCGGTGCCGGTCGATAGGCTGGATACCGGGGGCCGGAGGCGCCCGCGGCTCGGAACCCACGCAGCCGTCGCGAGGAACCCGGCCGCCGCACCCCGCCGCCGTCCCCACCGCCGGAACGTGCCAGACCCTGGACACCCCGGGCACCCGGTGAAACTCCTCCGGCGCCCGTGCCAGGATGGAACCGTGACACAACCACGCGGATCTGCAGCGAAGTCAGCGGCCCTGTCCGCCGCCCTTTCCGGCGCGGTCGACCTGTCCGCGCTCAAGGCCCGTGCCGAAGCGGCGCAGCGGCAGCCGGCCCCGTCCGCCGGCCCGGCCGGTGGGGGTGACGGGCCGCCGCGGCCCGCCTCGGGCGCGGCCGTGATCGATGTCACCGAGGCCACCTTCCAGGCCGAGGTCGTGGAGCGGTCCCTGCACCAGCTCGTGGTCGTCGACCTGTGGGCCGAGTGGTGCGGCCCGTGCAAGCAGCTGTCCCCGGTCCTCGAGCGGATGGCCGCCGAGTCCGGTGGCGCGTGGGTCGTCGCGAAGGTCGACGTCGACGCGAACCCGCGGATCGCGCAGTTGTTCGGCGCGCAGTCCATCCCGACGATCGTCGCCATCGCCGGCGGCCAGCCGGTCGACGCCTTCTCCGGCGCGCTGCCCGAGCCCGAGATCCGCAAGTGGATCAACGCGCTCCTGGACGCCCTGCGCGACAAGCTGCCGGGCATCCGCGACGCCGAGGCGGCCGGCGGTCCGGTCGAGGAGCCGGAAGACCCGCGCTTCACCGAGGCGGAAGAGGCCTTCGAGCGGGGCGACTTCGCCGCCGCCCAGGCCGCCTACGAGCGCATCCTCGACGTCGAACCGGCGAACGAGCTGGCCAAGAACGCCCTGGCCCAGGTCAAGTTCACCGCCCGCGCCGAAAGCGCCGACCCGGACGCCCGCGCCAAGGCGGACGCCGACCCGTCGGACCTGGCCGCCCAGCTGGACGCGGCCGACCTGGAGATCGCGGCCAACGAGGTCGAGGCGGGCTTCAAGCGCCTGATCGACACGGTCCGCCGCACCGCGGGCGAGGACCGAAACAAGGTCCGCGAGCACCTGGTGGCCCTGTTCGACCTGTTCGACCCGGCCGACGACCGCGTCATGAAGGCCCGCCGCGACCTCGCGAGCGCCCTCTTCTAGCACACGAGAAAGGCCCCCACCGCGTGGTGGGGGCCCTTCTCCGTGACACCTAGGCGTAGGACTTCGAACAGACCGACGAACCCTCGAGGTAGCCCTTGCGCAGCGCCTCGACCCGGTCGAAACCGCTGTCCGGACGTTTCCCGTTGACGTCCGCCGACACGAGGCTCTCCGGCTGCAGCAAGTCCGCGATGGCCTCGTCGAGGTCGCCCGCCGACAGGCGCAGGTCACCCGGCCGGTTCGTGAACGCCGCCCACGCCCCCACCAGGCAGGCCGTGCGCAGGCCCGCGTTCGCGTTGTCGATCGACGCCCCGACGCCCTTCTGGATGCCCAGCGCGTAACGCGCCGCGACCTCCGAGAACGCCGCGAAGTCACCCATGCCGCCCGGGTCCTCGCCCTTCATCTCGGCCTCGCGGTCGATCGGCTGGGCGAGCTGGGCCAGCTTGGCCAAGTCGATGCTCACGGTGTTGTCGCCCGGGCAGTACGACGCCGGCGGCGTGGTCTGGCAGCTGCCGCCGTCGGTGATCTCCGGCGCGGCCACCCCGGCGCCCTTGAACGCCTCGTCGAGGCTCTTCTTCAGCAGCGCGACCGTCTGTTCGTTGAACTTCGCGTCGCCCTTGCCCTTGTCGCCCTTGTCGAACGGGCGCTCGGTCAGCCGGGGCTTGACGTTCTGTTCCGTCATCCCCGCGCACTCCTTGGGTCCCTTCTCGAACCCGGCCTGGAACGCATAGGTGCGGTCGAACGCCGTGCCGTGCGCGCCCTTGTCGGCGGCGCTGGTGCCGGCCTGGTCGCGGATCAGGAACATCGACGCCATCACCTGGTTCAGGCCCTCGGACGTCGACACGCGGTAGTACTTGCTCTTGTCCTCGGCGACCCAGCGGAAGTAGCCGCCGGCGAAGCAGTCGGCCTGCTGCTCCTTGACCACGGTCGGGGTGTTCTTCGCGATCCCCGCCTTGTCGCCGAGCCGGTACTGGACGGCGTGGCCGAACTCGTGCGCGAGCACCACGACCACCGACATCGGGCCGAACCGCTGGCGCAGCATCGGCAGCAGCACGCCGCGGTCCCACGCCACCGAGTCGTCGACCGGGCAGTAGAACGCGTTCACGAGCTTCTTCACGCTGCCGCAGCCGGTCTTCTCGGTGTCGGTCTGCGCGTCGTAGGACAGCAGCGACTTCACCGGCTCGAACTGCTGGCCGAAGTTCGCCGGCAGCATCTCGCCCCAGTAGGTCTGGACGTCGTCGATCGCGGCGGTGGCGAGCTTGTCGTCCTCACCGCCGTCGGCGTTGCGGACGTTGAGGCTCGGCGTCGGCGCGTCCGGCTTGAGGCCGCTTTCGAAGTGCGTCACCGGCAGCCCGGAGACCGAGCCCGCGCCGGTGTCCTTGGCCGGGTCCCCGCTCGCGCCGCCCTTGCTGTTGCACCCGCTCACGGCGACGGCCGCGACGGCCAGCAGCGCGACCAGCGCCCGCCGTCCTCCCCCTGGGATCATCAGTTCCACTCGCTCTCGTGCCCACCCGGTACCCGACGGCAGGACCATACCCAGGGCATACGCGCAGCGTGCAGGTAATCCCCGAACTCCTCCCTGCGCACCGGCGCCCGTGGCCCGATATCGTCGCTTCCCATGCGTGCAGTCCGCCGGTTCACCGTCCGCGCCAGCCTCCCGGATTCGCTGTCCGGCCTGGGCGCGCTGGCCACCAACCTGCGCTGGACGTGGCACCCGCCGACGCGCGACCTGTTCGCGTCGATGGACGCCGAGCTCTTCAACGCCGTGCGCGACCCGCTGCGGATGCTCACCGCGCTGCCGCCGGCCCGCCTCGACGAGCTCGCCGTCGACGACGACTTCCTGGAACGCGCGAGAACCGCCGCCGAGGACCTGGAGAAGTACCTGTCGGAGCCGCGCTGGTACCAGCAGCGCGACGACGACGGCCTGCCGCCGGCGGTGGCCTACTTCTCGATGGAGTTCGGCGTCACCGAGGCCCTCCCGAACTACTCCGGCGGCCTCGGCGTGCTGGCCGGCGACCACCTGAAGGCCGCGTCCGACCTGGGCGTGCCGATGGTCGGCGTCGGGCTGCTCTACCGCAACGGCTACTTCCGGCAGTCGCTGTCGCTCGACGGCTGGCAGGTCGAGCACTACCCGGTGATCGACCCGAACGCCTTCCCCCTCGAACTGCTGACCGCGGGCGGGCGGCCGGTGCTGATCGGCGTCGCGATGCCGGGCGGGCGCGAGCTGTGCGCGCAGATCTGGCAGGCCCGGGTCGGGCGGGTGCCGCTGCTGCTGCTCGACACCGACACCGAGGCCAACGACGAAGACCTGCGCGGCGTCACCGACCGGCTCTACGGCGGCGACGCCGACCACCGGCTGCGGCAGGAGATCCTGGCCGGCATCGGCGGCTTCCGGGCGGTCCGGAAGTACTGCGAGCTGACCGGGCACCCGCAGCCCATGGTGTTTCACACGAACGAGGGACACGCGGGCTTCCTCGGCCTCGAACGCGCCCGCGAGATCGTCCAGGCCGACGGCCTCGCGTTCGACGAGGCCATGCCGGCGGTCCGCGCCGGGACGCTGTTCACCACGCACACCCCGGTCAGCGCGGGCATCGACCGGTTCCCGGTCGACCTGGTGCAGCGCTACTTCGCCGACGGCCGCCTGGTGCCGGACATCGACCCGCGCCGCGTGCTCGCGCTCGGCGCCGAGGACAACCCCGGCCTGTTCAACATGGCGCACATGGGCCTGCGGCTGGCGCAGCGCGCGAACGGCGTCTCGCAGCTGCACGGCCGGGTCACGCGCAAGATGTTCTCCCGGCTGTGGCCCGGGTTCGACCACGACGAGGTGCCGATCTCGTCGGTGACGAACGGCGTCCACGGCCCGACGTGGGTGGCCCGCGAGCTGAGCACGCTGCTCGGCCGCGAATGGGGTCTCGACGTCGGCGAGGGGCCGCTGCGCGACGGCGTCTCGGACGCCCAGCTGTGGGAACTGCGGCGCGAGCTGCGCGAAAAGCTGGTGCACGAGGTGCGGCGCCGGGTGCGCGCGGCGTGGCTGCAGCGCGGCGCGTCGCCGCTGGAGCTGGGCTGGGTGGACTCGGTGTTCGACCCGGACGTGCTGACCGTCGGCTTCGCCCGCCGCGTCCCGACGTACAAGCGGCTGACGCTGATGCTGCGCGACCCCGAGCGGCTGCGGACGCTGCTGCTGCACGAACAGCGCCCGATCCAGGTCGTCGTGGCGGGCAAGTCGCACCCGGCGGACGAGAACGGCAAGCAGCTGATCCAGCAGATCGTCCGGTTCGTCGACGGCGCGGACGTCCGGCACCGGATCGTCTTCCTGCCCGACTACGACATGTCGATGGCGCGCTACCTCTACCGCGGCTGCGACGTCTGGCTGAACAACCCGGTGCGGCCGCTGGAGGCGTGCGGGACGTCGGGGATGAAGTCGGCGCTGAACGGCGGGCTCAACCTGTCGATCCGCGACGGCTGGTGGGACGAGTGCTACGACGGCAGCAACGGCTGGGCGATCCCGACGGCGGACGGCGTCGCCGACCCGCTGCGCCGCGACGACCTCGAGGCCGCGGCCCTGTACGAGCTGCTGGGCCAGCAGATCGCGCCGCTGTTCTACGACCGCTCTTCCGACGGCGTCCCGACCGGCTGGCTGTCGATGGTGTGGCACACCCTGGAGACGCTCGGCCCGCGGGTCCAGGCGTCCCGGATGGTCCGCGAGTACGTCGACAACGGCTACCTCCCGGCATCCCGCACGGTGGCGGCGGCAACGGGCGACGGCTACCGCGGCGCGCTGTCGCTGGCGGACTACCGCACGAAGCTGGAGGTGTCGTGGCCGCGGCTGCGCATCTTCGACTCGGAGCTGCTGGTGGAGGCGACCGAGCCGCTGGTGGTGGGCACCGAGGTGACCATCCGGGCCCGCATCGACCTGGCCGGCCTCGACCCGTCCGAAGTGGACATCCAGGCGGTGGTCGGCCGCGTGGCCGACGACGACGAGCTCCGCGACCCGGTGACGGTCCCGATGACCGAGGACGGCATCGGCGCGTTCGCGGCCCGCGTGAAGCTGCCCCGGCCGGGGGCGATCGGGTACACGGTCCGGGTGCTGCCGAGGCACGGCCTGCTGGCGACCCCGGCCGAGCTGGCGCGCGTGGTCCTGGCCTGACCCGCCCGGCGGGGGCGGCGCGGAGGTCACCGCGCCGGGCTCCGCTGAGGCCGCGCCGCGCCGAGCCGCCGCGGCCGTGCTGCCCGAGCCGCCGCGGCTGTGCCACCCGAGCCGCCGCCGCGGTCGCGACCACCGCAGCCGCCCGTGTTCGCTGGTCCTCGCCCCGAGCCGCCCCTGCGCTGCCGGGCTGGAGCAGCTCCAGCCGGGCAAAATCACGCCGCGCACATCGCTGAGCGAAGCTAAGTTGTACGCATGCGCTTCGGAATGTTCGTCCCGCAGGGCTGGCGGCTGGACCTGGCCGGCATCGACCCCGCGGACCACTGGAAGACCATGCTCGGCCTCGCGAAACACGCGGAGGCGGGCCCCTTCGAATCGATCTGGGTCTACGACCACTTCCACACCGTGCCGGTCCCGACCGAGGAGGCCACGCACGAGGCGTGGTCGCTGATCTCGGCGTTCGCCGCCGCGACGGAGACCGTCCGGCTCGGGCAGATGTGCACCTGCATGGGTTACCGCAACCCCGCCTACCTGGCGAAGGTCGCCGCGACGGCCGACCTCATCTCGGGTGGCCGGGTCGAAATGGGCATCGGCGCCGGCTGGTACGAGCACGAGTGGCGGGCCTACGGCTACGGCTTCCCGACCGCCGGCGAGCGGCTCGGCCAGCTCGACGAGGGCGTCCAGATCATGCGCGACCTCTGGACGACCGGAAAGTCCACTTTGGACGGGAAGCACTACCGGACCGACGGGGCGATCCTGAGCCCGCGCCCACTGCAGGACGGCGGCATCCCGCTGTGGATCGCCGGCGGCGGCGAGAAGAAGACGCTCCGGATCGCGGCGAAGTACGCAAAGTACACGAACTTCTTCCCCGAACCGGAGGCGTTCACCCACAAGTCCGAAATCCTCGCGGCGCACTGCAAGGACGTCGGCACGGACTTCGACGCGATCGTCCGTTCGGGCAACCTCAGCGTCGTCCTCGGCGAAACCGAGAACGACGTCCAGGAGAAGCAGGCCTGGCTGAAGGCGCACTACGAGAAGTACGTCCCGGCCGAGGACGCCGCGCGGGCGGTCGCCACCTTCGCGAGCGGCCCGACGGCGGGCACCCCGGAGCAGGTCGCCGAACACCTCGCCGCCCTCGGCAAGCGGGGCATGTCCTACGCGATCCTGAACTTCCCGGAAGCCGCGTACGACCGCTCGGGCATCGACTTGTTCACCAAGCACGTCGCCCCGGCGCTCGCGGGCTGAAAACTGTCGGTCCCCTTCGGTAGCGTGGAAAACGGGGGCTGCTAAGGCACCGCCGGGCTGCCGCCGTCCTGCACGGGCAGCCCGGCGGCCGCCCACGCCCGGAACCCGCCCTCGAGGTCGGTCGCCCCGGGCAGCCCCAGCCGCTGCAGGTCGGCCGCCGCCAGGCTGGACGAGTAGCCCTCGTTGCACACCACGATCACCGTCGACTCCGGGCCGACCGCCGGCAGCCGCCACTCGCTGTCCGGCGCCAGCCGCCACTCCAGGTGGATCCGCTCGACGATCACCGCGCCCGGGATCTCGCCCTCGGCCGCGCGGTTGGCCAGCGGCCGGATGTCGACCACCAGCGCCCCCGCCTCCTGCAGCTCGCGGGCCCGGGCGGGCGTCAACCGGTCCAAGCCGGACCGCGCGGAAGCCAGCAGCGAATCGACAGCGCTCATGACCGGACGATAGCGGGCAGCGGCGGGATTTCCGCCGGAACGTCGGCGAGCGAGTCGTACTGCCGCGTCGCCACCAGCGGCGGCGAGTACGCGTGGACGCTCGCCGCGGGCCGGTCGCCGAGGCCGGTGACCTGGTGGGCGCGGCCCGCGCCGAAGCCCAGGCCCTCGCCGGCCACGTGCGTCCGGCGCCGGATCGGGCCGCCGGGGTAGCGGTACTCCTCGCCGAGTTCACCCTGCAGGACGGTGAACGAGCCGGACGCGCCGCCGTGGTCGTGCGGCTTCGTGTGCTGGCCGGGCAGCCACGACAGCAGCCACAGCTCGACGCCGTCGGTCAGCGCCAGCCGCGCCCACCAGCGGCGGTCCTCGTCGAAGCGCAGGATGCCGCGCAGGCCCGCGGTCAGCTCGGTGGTGACGGTGGCGGTCAGTTCGGCCAGCTCCCGCGGCGTCCACAGCAGCCGCGCCGGGTGCAGCAGCTCGGGCAGCAGCGGGTCGGTCAGCTGCGGGTGGATCTCGACGGGCGGGCGAACCAGGGACGTGGTCAACGCGGGTGCTCCTCGCAACGTGAAGGGGATCGGACGCGGGGACAGCGCGGCACCGCACGCGTCGCACGAGGACGCGAGGGATCAGCGAAGCCGCGCCCGCGTACACCCGGCCGAAGCGACGAGGAGCAGGTCGATGGTGCGACGGCGCCAGAACGAGCCCCGGGTCACCGGGGTCACGGGCGCGTCGGCGGACATGCGGTGATGGTGCCACACCGCGGCCGTCCGGGCGGCCGTGTTCCAGCTCGTGGAACGGACGCCGACCTGCGTGTTCACCGTCTCACCCGGGCGGGTGCGCACGCGCGCGCGACGGCAGACAGAATGGGCCTCGTGAGCGAGCCGATCCAGCCCAGCGAACTTGACGACCTCGTGGTCCGGATGGCCGGTGTCGGCGTCCGCCGGGGGACCAACGACCTCCTCGCCGGCCTCGACTGGACCGTCGAACTGGACGAGCGCTGGGTGGTGCTCGGCCCGAACGGCGCGGGCAAGACCACCCTGCTGCGCCTGGCCGCGGCCGAGCTGCACCCGACCACCGGCGAGGTCGACCTGCTCGGCGAGCGGATCGGCCGGGTCAACATCTTCGACCTGCGGCCCCGCATCGGCTTCACCTCGGCCGCGATCGCCCAGCGCGTGCCGGGCGACGAGCTGGTCAAGGACGTCGTGGTCAGCGCCGGTTACGCGGTGCTCGGCCGCTGGCGTGAGGAATACGACACCCTCGACACCGCGCGCGCGACCGAGCTCCTCGACGCGATGGGCATCGGGCACCTGGCCGAGCGCACCTTCGGGACGCTGTCGGAGGGCGAGCGCAAGCGGGCCCTGATCGCCCGGTCGCTGATGACCGACCCGGAGATGCTGCTGCTCGACGAGCCCGCCGCCGGTCTCGACCTGGGCGGCCGCGAGGACCTCGTCGCCCGGCTGTCCGACCTGGCGCTGGACGCCGAAGCCCCCGCCCTGGTGCTGGTCACCCACCACGTCGAGGAGATCCCGCCGGGGTTCACCCACGCGCTGCTGCTGCGTGACGGCCACGCGGTGGTCTCCGGGCTGGTCGACGACGTCATCACCAGCGAAAACCTGTCGAAGACGTTCGACCAGGACCTCGTGCTCGAACGCTCCGGGGATCGCTTCTTCGCCCGTCGCCGCTAGGGTGGCCTTACCGACCGGTAGCCTGCTGGCAGATCGTCAACGAGGAGGATGGGCGTGGGAGAGTTCGTAACCCTGGAGGTCAAGGACGGGGTCGGCACCATCCGGCTCGACCGGCCGCCGGTCAACGCCCTGAACGCCCTGGTCACCGCCGAATTCGCCGAGCTGGCGAAGGAGGCCACCGAGCGCGACGACATCCGCGCGGTGATCCTCTACGGCGGCGAGAAGACCTTCGCCGGCGGCGCGGACATCAAGGAGATGGCCGCCCGCAGCTACCCGGAGATCGCGAAGTTCGGCGCCACCCTCACCGGCACGGTCGCGGCCATCGCGAACATCCCGAAGCCGGTCGTCGCCGCCATCACCGGCTACGCCCTCGGCGGCGGCCTCGAGCTGGCCCTGGCCGCGGACTGGCGGGTCGCCGGCGACAACGTCAAGGTCGGCCAGCCGGAGATCCAGCTCGGCGTCATCCCCGGCGCGGGCGGCACCCAGCGCCTGGCCCGCCTGATCGGGCCGAGCAAGACCAAGGACCTCGTCTACACCGGACGGTTCGTAAAGGCCGAAGAGGCGCTGCAGCTGGGCATCCTCGACCAGGTCGTCGCCCCGGACGACGTCTACGCGGCCGCGCACAAGTGGGCGGCCCAGTTCGCGAACGGCCCGGCGATCGCGCTGCGGGCGGCCAAGGCGGCCATCGACGGCGGCCTCGACATGGACCTGCCGAACGCGCTCAAGCTCGAATCGCACCTGTTCGCCGCCCTCTGGGCGACCCAAGACCAGCAGAACGGCATGAAGTCGTTCATCGAAAACGGGCCCGGCAAGGCCACTTTCGAAGGGAAATGACGCCTTGACCGACGTGAACGACCCGGCGCCGAACCCGCACGCCACCGCCGAAGAGGTCCAGGCGGCCTACGCCGACCCGAAGCTGGCGAACGTGCTCTACCACGACTGGGAAGCCGGCACCTACGACGAGAAGTGGTCGATCTCGTACGACGAGCGCTGCATCTCCTACGCCACCGACGTGTTCAACGCCGTCGCGGGCGAGGACGGCCAGCCCTACCAGCACGCGATGGAGCTGGGCAGCGGCACCGGCTTCTTCCTGCTGAACCTGATGCAGGGCGGCGTCGCCAAGAAGGGCTCGGTCACCGACCTCTCGCCCGGCATGGTCCAGGTCGCGCTGCGCAACGCCGAGAAGCTCGGCCTCGACGTCGACGGCCGGGTCGCCGACGCCGAGCGCATCCCCTACGACGACAACACGTTCGACCTGGTGGTCGGGCACGCGGTGCTGCACCACATCCCGGACGTCCAGGCGGCGTTCCGCGAGGTGCTGCGCGTGCTCAAGCCGGGCGGCCGGTTCGTCTTCGCGGGCGAGCCGACCAAGATCGGCGACTTCTACGCCCGCAAGCTCGGCCAGTTCACCTGGTTCCTGACGACGCGGGTGACGAAGCTGCCCGCGCTGCGCGGCTGGCGCCGTCCGCAGTCCGAACTGGACGAGTCGTCGCGCGCCGCCGCGCTGGAGGCCGTGGTCGACATCCACACCTTCGACCCGTCGGAGCTGGAGTCGTGGGCCCGCGGCGCCGGCGCCCAGGACGTCCACGCGGTCACCGAGGAGTTCGCCGCCGCCCTCGCGGGCTGGCCGATCCGGACGTTCGAGGCCGCGGTGCCGTCGGAGAAGCTCACCGTGCGCTGGCGGTTGTTCGCCTACCACCTGTGGCTGCGGCTGTCCGCCGTGGACAAGAAGGTGCTGTCGAAGATCCTGCCGCGCGAGCTGTTCTACAACGTGATGATCACCGGGACCAAGCGGCCGTCCTGAATTGGGTTATTCGTTCAGCCTCGGCGACGTCGCCTACCTGCGCTCCGGCGCGGGGGCGGCGGCGCTCGCCGAGGTTTCGGCGCTGCCGCTGACCGACCCGATCGCGTCGGTGGCGGCCGTCCGTCGTCTCGTCGGCGACGAGCGCGCGGCCGCCGTCCTGGAAACCGTGCTGTTGCGGCGGAAAGCCGTCGGCAAACTGTCCGGTGTGGACTGGCTGTTCACCTCCGACGCGCTTCAGCAGGCGAGCGCGTCGATCGTGGCGCGCCACCGGGCTCTGCGGCTGGCTGGTCTCGACGTCCACGACGTCACGTGCTCGGTGGGCGCGGACCTCGTCGAAATCGCCCGCGTGGCGCGGCGCGCGCTCGGGTCCGATGTGGACCCGGTACGGCTGGAAATGGCCCGCCACAACGGAACCGCCGCGGGGGTCGCGTTCGGCCTCGTCCGCGCCGACGCCCTGCGCCCGGTGAGCCGCTCGGGCGTCGTCGTCGCCGATCCGGCGCGGCGGGACTCCGCCGGGCGCCGGGCGTGGAAACCCGCCGACTTCGCGCCGCCGCTGGACGGCCTGGTCGAGGCGTACCCGGGGCGCGCGCTGTCCGTGAAATGCGCCCCTGGCCTCGACTTCGCGCTCACGCCGTGGGCGGAGGAGGTCGAACTGGTGTCCCTGGACGGCCAAGTCCGCGAGTCCTGCCTCTGGCGCGGCCTGGGCACGGGCGTCACCCGCCGGGCGACCGTGCTGCGCTCGGACGGGACACAATGGACGGTCACCGACGCCGAACCGGACGCACTGCCCGCGCGCGAGCCGGGGGAGTGGATCGTCGACCCCGACGGCGCCGTCGTCCGGGCCGGGCTGGTCCGCCACTACGCGGCGCGGCACGGGCTGTGGCAGCTGGACGAACGCATCGCTTACCTGACCGGTGACACGCCGCCGCCGGGCGTGCGGGCCTTCCGCGTCCTGGAGCAGGGGCCGTACAGCGAGAAGACGCTGAAGGCGGTGCTCAAGCGGCACGACGTCGGGCGGCTGGAAATCCTGGTCCGCGGACTCGACGTCGACCCGGACGCGTTGCGGCGCCGACTGAAGCCGCGCGGGGAAGCGGAAGCTTCGGTGGTTTTGACGCGGATCGGCCGCGCGCCGGTGGCTTTTGTTTGCCGGGCCGAGCGCGTGACGTAGGTTCCCCCGGTCGTCAAGTTCCACTGGAGGGTTCCCCGTGTCCGGAAAATGGTCAAACCTCGTCAAGCTCGCCGCCGCCGCGGCCATCGGCGCCACCGTCGCCTCGGGCGCCACCGCGCTGGCCGGCTCGGACGAATCGACCGCCGCGCGCTCGAAGGAGCCCGCCAACATCGGCCAGGTCAAGCTGGACGTCAAGGCCTACTACGGCGACTACGTCGACGCCGCGGGCAAGCACCACTACTCCGACACCAGCCGGTTCGTGAAGGACACCGGCCGGGTCGTCTCGGACGCGAAGCGGTTCCTGCAGCAGCAGCTGGGCCGGGTGAAGAACCCGGCGATCGTGCTCGACGTCGACGACACCTCCGAGGTCACCTACGGCTGGGAGGCCGACAACGACTTCGGCTTCGACCCGGTCAAGCAGCAGCAGGCCATCGACAACGGCACGTTCGTCGCGAACAAGCCGGTGCTGGAGCTGGCCAACTGGGCGGCGCAGCGCGGCGTCGAGGTCTACTTCCTGACCGGCCGCAACGAGCTCCAGGGCCCGCAGTCGCTGAAGAACCTGGCCAACGAGGGTTTCCCGGCCCCGGCGGGCGCGTTCTTCAAGCCGAAGACGACCGCGCCCGAC
Source organism: Amycolatopsis sp. NPDC004772 (assembly GCF_053601215.1). Lineage (NCBI taxonomy): Bacteria > Bacillati > Actinomycetota > Actinomycetes > Pseudonocardiales > Pseudonocardiaceae > Amycolatopsis > Amycolatopsis sp. NPDC004772. Next base: position 131,415 of record NZ_JBSGBK010000004.1, on the reverse strand, counting down.
TACCTGCCGTGCGGGCTGACCTGCACCACCGTCCAGTACAAGTCGGGCACGCGGGCGCACATCGAGGCGACCGGCGCGAAGATCGTCCTCAACCTCGGCGACCAGTTCAGCGATCTCGAAGGCGGCCACGCGCTGCGCCCGGTCAAGCTGCCGAACCCGATGTACTACCTGCCCTGATCGCGGAATAACCGCCGGGCCCGGCGTGCTGCTCCCGGTACACGGAACACTCAGGGAGCTGACATGGCGAAGAAGGTTCTGCAGCCGGGCCCGGACCACCCGATCACCGTCGAGCCGACCAAGGCCCGCGTGGTGGTCAAGGCCGGCGGGCGCGTCGTCGCGGACAGCCGCAACGCGTTCACCCTGCAGGAATCCACCTACCCGGCGGTCCAGTACATCCCGCTGGCGGACGTCGACGCGGGCGTGCTGGAGCGGACCGACCACGAGACGTACTGCCCGTACAAGGGCGAGGCGAGCTACTACTCGCTCAACGCCGGTGACGTGCAGGCGGAGAACGCGGTCTGGACGTACGAGAAGCCCTACGACGCGGTCGCGCCGATCAAGGACCACGTCGCGTTCTACCCGAACGTCGTGGATTCGATCGAGCTGGTCGAGGACTGAGCTGGACCTCGACCTGCTGCGCACGTTCCTGGCCGTCCACCGGGCCGGTTCGCTGACCGGCGCGGCACCGTCACTGGGTCTGTCCCAGCCGACGGTGACCGCGCAGGTCAGAGCCCTGGAGGAGCAGCTGGGCCGGCAACTGTTCGTCCGCCGCGCCCGCGGTGTCACGCCGACGTCGGCGGCCGACGAACTGGCCGCCCGGATCGCCCCGCACGTCGACGCCCTGGCTTCGGTGACCGTCGGGGAGGCCGACCCCTTCGCCACACCGGTGCACCTGGCCGGGCCCGCCGAGCTGACGACCGAGCGGGTCCTGCCCGCGCTGGCGGACCTGGTCGCCCGCGGCCTCCGGCTGCGGGTCACCTTCGGCCTGGCCGACGACCTCCTGGCCGGGCTCGCGCAGCGGCGTTTCGACTTGGTGGTCTCGACGATCCGCCCGCGAGGCCGCGCCTTCACGGCGACGCCGCTGACCGACGAAGAGTTTGTCCTGGTCGGCGCCCGCGGCTTCACGGGCGACCCCCGAACGGCGCCGCTGGTGGCTTACGCCGAGGACCTGCCCATCATCCGCCGCTACTGGCGTTCGGTGCTGGGTGCGCGTCCGGCGGCGGCCCCGGCGGTCGTCGTCCCGGACCTGCGCGGCGTCCTGGCCTGCGTGTTGGCGGGCTTCGGCGTCAGCGTGCTGCCGCGGTACCTCTGCACGGCCGAGCTGGCGTCGGGGGACCTGGTCGCGCTGCTGGAGCCGGAGGAGCCGCCGATCAACACGCTCTTCGCGGTCATCCGGACCGAGCCCTGCCGGGCGGGGCCCGCGGCGGTGCGGGACGCACTGCTCGCGGACGCCGCCCGGTGGTGACTCAGCCGGTGTAGCCGGCGAAGATCTTCGCGAACTCGTACTTCGACTGCGGCACGTTGGTGCACTTGTACAGCGCGCCGGTGCACGCGTTGGCGTCCCGGCCCTGCTCCCAGAACGACAGCATGCCCAGGTGGACCGTCTTCGCGAAGGCCACCAGCGCCTTCGCGTCCTTCTGGTAGAAGATCTCGTTCTGCGAGTCGTTGACGCCGATCATCGGGGTGACGCCGACCTTCTTCCACGCTGCCGCGTCACTCAGCCCGTACAGCGACTTGAGCTGGGCCTGGGTCGCCTTGGCCGCCGAGATCGCCTTCGCGCCCTGGTCGCCGGCGCCCTGGTAGTAGTCCATCGCCATGATGTTGACCAGGTCCAGGTTCACCCCGGCGTTCTTGGCGGCCTTGACGACGTTGAGGCCGTCCGCGGTGAGGCCGTTGGGCAGCACCGGCAGGGTCAGCGAAATCTTGAGCCCCGGGTTGTTGTCCTGGAGCGTCTTCAGGGCCTGGGAGCGGCGGGCGATCGACGCCGGGTCCGCGACGGCCGCGCCTTCGATGTCGAAGTCGGCGTACTTGAGGCCGTAGGCCTTGACGACGGCGTCGTACTCGGCCGCCACCTGCGCGGCCGTGCTGCAGGCCTGGGCCAGCTCGATGCCGGACGCGCCGCCGAAGGAGATTTTGACGTCACCGCCCGCGGTGCGGATCTTGGCGATCTCCTCCTTCTGCCACGCCGTGCGCGGGTCGTAGGCGCCGAACCAGCTGGCCTTGCAGCCGTAGGAGTTGACGAACGCGAGCGTGAAACCCTTGACGCCGCTCGCGGCCGACATCGCCGACAGGCTGGGCGTCGGCCACGCACCCATGTCGACGTAGGGGCCGACCGGGATCGGCGAGCCGGCCGCGGCGCCGGCCGGGGTGGCGACCGCGGAGCTCAGCAGGGCGGCGCCGGCCAGGGCGGCCAGCAGGGTCTTCAGGCGCATGGGAAACCTCCACGGCTGGAAGCGCGGCGGCGGAAAGTTGTCCTCATTGGTATAGACCATTTACTGTGGTGTGGACCATAGGCTGATCGAGCTACCCCGGTCACGCTGCGCGACGCCGTCCCCGGCCGAGCCACCATTCGGCGGCCAGCAGCGGGAGAACCCAGCCGGTCCACGTGGTGATCCCGGCGATCGCCTGGCCCAGGGCGACTTCGCTGCCGCCGAAGGTCGTGTCCAGCTGCGGCGTCAGCACGATCGCCCAGACCACGCCCCAGATCCGGTTGCTGATGATCGACATGCAGAGCGCGAAGCTGCGGATCATCCAGCGGCGGTGTTCGCCGAACCGGCGTGCCCGCGCCATCCGGTAGCCCTGCACGGTGCAGCCGAACCAGAGCACCGCGAGCAGTACGTTCGACACGGCCCCGACCGGCCCGAACGGCGCCGCGAGCGCGATCACGAACCCGGCGATCGAGGCCGGGATCGCACCGGCGAAGACGTAGACGCGTCCGGTGCGGCGGTGCACCGCCGGGTGTGTCTGCCGCAGCCACGGCCAGATCTGCAGCGCGCAGGTCACCATGGCGACGGTCGCGAACGCGATGTGCGTGACCAGCACCGGGTAGTACCAGCCGGTGGGGGCCGGGATCCGCGACCGCGCGGGGTCGAGCCCGAGGTAGGGCGGCAGCGAAAAGACCAGGAACGCGGTGACCAGCAGGCCCAGCGGGAACACCCACGGGCGGCGCACCCACGGCTTCGGGCGGCGGACTTCGGTCGTCGTCATGCTTCCCCCTTTGTACGGTGTATTCGCACCGTATTGAGGTGGCTTCGAGCTCGGCAATCCTCGCCGTCGACATTGGGGGAGTACCCTGAAAGTGTTCTAGGTTCTGCCGGCAACTGTTCTAGTACGGAGTTCCGTGACCGAGGCGCCTTACCTCCGGATCGCGGCGGAGCTGCGCCGCCGGATCACCGCGGGCGAGCTGCGGCCGGGCGAGCGCGTCCCGTCGACCCGGGCCCTGGTCCGCGAGTGGGGGGTCGCGATGGCGACGGCGGCGAAGGCGTTGTCCGCGCTGGGTGAGCAGGGCTGGGTGCGCGCGGTCCCGGGCAGCGGCACGGTCGTCGCGGACCGGACGCCGGTCAAGCCGCCGCTGGGCCGGGACGCGCTGGTGCGCGCGGCCATCGACCTGGCCGACGCCGAAGGCCTGGCGGCGCTGTCGATGCGGCGGCTGGCGGCCGGGCTGGGCGTCGGCCCGATGGCGCTGTACCGGCACGTGCCGGACAAGGAGGAGCTGCTCCGGCTGATGGCCGACGTCGCGCTCGGGGAGGCGGAGCTGCCGGAGCCGGGCCCGGTGCCGTGGCGGCCGCGGCTCGAACTCGCCGCCCGCGCGCAGTGGCGCGCGTACCGCCGTCACCCGTGGCTGGCGCCGATCCTGCTCAATTCCCTGGTGCGCCCGCCGGTCCTGGCGGCGGGCCTGCGCCTGGTCGACTGGTCGCTGCGAGCGCTGGCCGGAACCGGCTTGAAGCGGCGGGTGAAGCTGCAGGTGATCATGACGCTCAACGGCTGGGTCGGCGGGCTGGCGGTGAGCAACGCGTTCGAAATCCAGGCGGAGCAGGACACGGGCATCACGGGCGACCAGCGCCTGGAGGCGGACATGGCGCTGCTGACGCGGTTCCTCGATTCGGGCCGGTTCCCGACGCTGACCGAGGTGATGACCGGCGTCGAGGACGTCGGCCTGGACGAGGCGTTCGAGTTCGGCTTGCGGCGCCAGCTCGACGGGATCGCCGTCCTGCTGGGCGAACACTAGACTGACGGCGGTGCTGATCACCACGGAGAGGCTCACGCTGCACGCGTGGTCCGAAGAGTTCTTCGACGACTTGTTCGCGCTGGCCCAGCTGCCCGAGACGGTCCGCTACGTGGGGACGGGCGAGCCGTGGAGCCACGACTACACGCTGGCCAAGCACCGCGCGACGTTGGCGCACTGGGCCTCGCACGGCTTCGGCTGGTTCGCGGTCTCGGCGGCACCGGGATCGTTCGACGGAGTGGTGTCGTTGGTGCGCCGCACGGCCACGGAGTCGGGCCTCGGCCTGCCGGCGGTGGAGATGGGCTGGTGGATAGCGCCGTCGGGCTGGGGCCGCGGGTATGCGACGGAAGCGACTGCGGCGGTGCGGGACCGGGCGTTCGAGGAGGGCTGGGCGGATCGGCTGCTGGCGGTGTACGAGCCGGTGAACAGGCCCTCGGCTCGGGTGGTCGAAAAGCTGGGGTTTTCGGTGCACAGCAAGTTCGTGCTCGACGGGCGGGTGGAGCAGCGGGCGGTTCTGGACCGCCCGCGCTGAGCCCCGTCAGACGGCCGCCGGTACTGGCCCCACCCACCGGTGCACCGCTTCCGCCAGCCCGGCGTCGCTCTCGCCGGGGGTGCCCACCCAGGCGACGTGCCCGTCCGGCCGCAGCAGCACCGCGTCGATGTCCGAAGTGGACGGACTGGCCGCGACGACCACCTCCACCGCGGCCGACCAGGCCGCGAACGACCCCGTCAGGTCCAGCAGCACCGGCCGCCCGGCGTGCAGCAACGCCGCCAACTGCGTGTCCACCCCCGAAACCCGCAGCGGCACGTCCGGCGCCAGCCGTCCCAGCCACGGGTGCCCGCCCGGCTCGTAGCACGCGTCCAGCCCCGTGATGATCTCCGCCAGCGCGCGGTTCCCCGCCGGGTGCGCCGCCACGCGCCGCAGCAAGTCCGCCCACGGCTCCTCGCCGGCTTCCTCCACGGCCACCTGTGCCCGCGTGTTCGCCAGGATCCGCTCGCCCGCCGCGTGCCGCTCGGCGTGGTAGGTATCCAGCAGGCCCTCCGGTGCGGTCCCGTGCACCGTCGCCGCCAGCTTCCAGCCGAGGTTGAACGCGTCGTCGAGCGCGACGTTCACGCCGATCGCCCCGGCCGGCGGGTGGATGTGGGCCGCGTCGCCCGCCAGGAGCACCCGGCCTTCGCGGTACTTCGACGCCAGGCGGGCCGCGTCGCCGAACCGGCTCAGCCAGCGGGGCGCGCTCAGCTCGACGTGGCGGCCGAGGACCGCGTCCACCTGCGCCTGCAACCGCTCCAGCGTCACCGGCGTGTCCTTGTCCGACGGCGGGTCGTCCTCCCGGACCACGATCCGGACGTACCCCGGCCGCGGGATCACGAACAAGCTCCGTCCGTCCGGGCCCGTCAAAGGACCGTACGGCAGGTCGCATTCGACGTCGCCGAGCAGCGCGTACCAGCGGGCGTCCACGCCGGGGAAATCGATGCCCGCCTGCTTGCGCACCGTGCTGCGGCCGCCGTCGCAGCCGACGAGGAAGCGTGCGTGGATCGTCCGGCCGAAGCGTCCATTGTGGACCACCGTGGCGACGCCGTCCGCGGACTGGGTGAACGAGCGCACGTCGTGGCCGCGCAGGATTTCGGCGCCCAGTTCGCGGGCCCGGGCCTCCAGGACCTCTTCGACGCGCGTCTGCGGGATGCCCAGCGAGAACGGGTGGTCGGTCGCCGTGCCGTCGAGCAGCAGCGGCCCGGGCAGGCCGGTGACCGGCGCGTGTGGCACCCGGTGTCCCTCGGCCACCAGGCTTTCGGCGAGGCCACGGCGGTGCAGCAGGTCCAGCGCCCGCGCGTTCAGGTTGAAGCCGCGGCAGTACGGCGGCCGCTCCGGCCGGCGTTCGACGATCGTGGTGCGGACGCCGGCCAGCGCCAGTTCCGCGGCGAGCAGCAGGCCGGCCGGACCGGCACCGGCGATGAGGACATCGGGATCGGACACGGTTTTTCCCTCAGGAGTGTTCGGGCCACGGCAGCGAGCCGGACCGGATTTCGGCCGCCGTGCGGCGGGCCCAGTCGAGCTCGGCCTGCCAGGCGTGCCGGACGAACTCGACCTCGATCATGAACAGCCGCGGCGCGCCCTTGCCGACCGTTTCGGCCAGCGCCGTCTCCGCGCCTTCGATGCGTTCGGCGAGGTGGCGGGCGCGTTCCTCCAGCGCGTCGGCGGCGCGCTCCGGGCCCAACGCGCCGAGGTAGCTCACCGCCGCGACGAACTTCGGGTACTCCGCGACCGGCTCGCGGACCAGTTCGTCGAGCCAGGCGACGAACTCCTGGCGCCCGAGTTCGGTGTGCGCGTAGACGGTCCGCTCCGGCCGGTTGCCCTCCCGGACCGTCTCGACGGGCTCGATCCAGCGATGCTTCGCCAGCGACTCCACGGTGTCGTAGAGCGAACCCGGGTTGATCTTGAACGTCGAGCCCTTGTAGCGCTCGCGCAGCGTGGACGCCATTTCGTACGGGTGCATCGGGCGTTCCAGCAGCAGGCCGAGCAGGGCCAGCGCGAGGGTGTTGCGGATCTTGCGTGGCACTAGTCGCTCCCTATTAGTCGGAACCGACTATACGGCCGTCGTCAAGTCAGGTTGCCGACGCAGGTGCGCAGGAGGTCGGCCAGGTAGCGCCGCTGGTCGGCCGACAGGTCGCCGAGCATCTGGAGTTCGACCTGCGTGATGAGGTCTTCGGCGGCGGCCAGCCGGGTGCGTCCCGCCGGGGTCAGCGTCACCGGGCGGGCGCGGCCGCTGCTCGCCTGCTCGGCGACGGTGACCAGGCCGGCCGACCGCAGGCCGCCCAGGACGTCTCGCAGCGACTGCCGCGTGACGAAGGTGATCCGGGCGAGCTCCGCCGACGACGCGCCGGGGTGGTCGTCGAGCGCGCGCAGCACGGCGTACTGCGACATCGACAGGCCCAGCGGGCGCAGCCGGTCGGTGCAGGCCTGGTGCAGGGCCTGCTGGGCGCGTTTGAGCAGGTAGCCGGGCCGGTCGCCGGTCGAGGGTTCGCTCATGACAGGAACCTTACGCGTTTGTAAGGACCCTGACACGGTGGCTAGAAGCGCGTGTGGTCCAGCCAGTGGCGGAACAGCGCCGCGTCACCCGACACGGTGAGCCGCGGGTCGTCCGCGGCGATGCGCCGCGTCAGCGCGAGCAGCAGGTCGGCCGCGCGGCCCTCGACGACGACGTCGGCCTCGGTTCCCTCGGCCACCTCCACCCCCGACGACGTCCGCCGGACGAGCCAGCCGAGCCCGGGCTCGGTGGAGCGGAACAGCAGCGTCTCGCCGGTGCCCCGCAGCGACGCCCGGTCCAGCGCCGGGTGCGGCTGACGCGCGAAGACGGCCACGAGTCCCAGGCCCTCGGCGATGCCGTCCGCGGCGAGATCGGCATCGACGTCGTACGGCCTGCCTGTCGCGAAGGCGGCGTCCGCGCGGTGGACGACCGTCTCGTGGGTCAGCCGCCGCGTCCAGAACCCGGCGCGCCGATCGGGGGTCCACGTCGACGTCGGGGTTTCGGCGCCGACCTCGGCCACGGCGGCGACGAGCCGTTCCGCGCCGTCGTGCAGCCAGCCGCCGAGGGCCTCGAACGCGGGCGGGTCGTCGATCGTGACGGCCTCGAACGGCACGTAACCCGTCGGCCGGCTCGCGATGATGGCGGCGGACTTGAGGTAGGCGACCCCGACGTGACAGGCCAGGTCCCGCAGTGTCCACTCCGGACACGTCGGGACCCGCGTGTCCGGTGCGGCGCCCGCGATCGCCGTCCCGAACCGGTCCGCTTCGGCGACGAGGGCATCGGCCAGCCGGTCGTGGCTCAAGGAATGCACCCCGCCACGGTAGACCGGGCGACGGCGGCCGTGGGGTCGTGATCGGCTGCCCCGAAGACGGCCTCCCCGGACCTGGACGGCCGTCTCGGCGCGGGCCAAGATCCGTAGGGTGGCGGGGTGACTGGGGAATTGAAACGCGCTCGGCTCGGGGTTTCCGTCGTGTTCGCGGTGTGCGGCGCCGCGTTCGCGACCTGGCTGGCCCGGGTGCCCGCGGTGCAGGGACGGCTCGGGCTGAGCACCGGCGAGCTGGCGACCGGGCTGTTCGGCCTCGCCGCCGGATCGGTGCTCGCGCTGCTGGCCGCGGGCGCACTGCTCACCCGGATCGGCAGCCGGGCGGCCGTCGTGCTCGGGGCGGTGGTGCTGTGCGCGGGGCTGCCGCTGGTCGCGCTCGCGTGGTCGGCCCCGGTGTTCTTCGCCGCGCTCGTCGTGCTGGGCGTGGGCAACAGCCTGCTCGACGTCGCGATGAACGCCCACGCGGCCCGCGTCGAGGAGGGCTACGGCCGCCCGATCTTCGCGGGCTTCCACGCCTTCTGGAACATCGGCGGCCTGGCGGGTTCGGGCGTCGACGCGCTGATGGAGGCCCTGCACGTCCCGGTGACGGTGCACTTCCCGGTGGCGGGCGCGGTGCTGCTCGCGCTCGCGCTGTGGGCGGCCCGCACCCGGTTCCTCGCCGGCGCCGACCGCGGCCAGGGCGACGCGGCGTTCGCGTGGCCGAGCCGGGCGCTGGTGCCGCTGGGCGTGATCGCGTTTTGCGGCTTCGTCGCCGAAGGAGCGGTCAACAGCTGGAGCGCGGTGTACCTGGCCGACGTCACCGGCGCGACGCCCGCACTCGCCTCGCTGGGTTATTTCGCCTTCTCGGGAACGATGATCGCGGTCCGTCTGGTCGCCGACCGCGTGGTGGCACGCACGGGCCCGGTCCGTTTCGTCCGCGTGGCGGCCGCGATCGCGGTGCTGGGCTTTGCCGTGGTCCTCGCGGCGCCGTGGCCGATCGCGGTGGTGTTCGGCTTCGCGGTCGTCGGGCTCGGCGTGGCCGGGATCGTGCCGATCGCGTGGAGCGTGGCGAGCCGCAAGCAGGCGGACGCGCCGGGCCGGGCGGTCGCTGCGGTCGCGGCCTGCGGGTACGTGGGCTTCCTGGTGGAGCCGGCGCTGGTGGGCGCACTCGCGACGAGTGTCGGCTTGCACTGGGCCCTGTCGTCGGCGGTCGCGGTCACCGTGGGGATCGTCTTCCTGGCGCCCTCGCTGCGGGAACCGGCGTTCACGCGGGCCGGCCCGGCCTAAGCTCACGAGGTGGAGAAGGCCATCCCGATCGACCGGGTGCTGGGCCACACGCCCGCCACGGACGGTCGGATCACCATCGAGCAGCTGGCGTTCGGCTTGCTGACCGCGGGCGCGAGCGTCGCCCTGCGGGTGCTGACGGAGCTGGGCGAGGACCCGGCCACGCTGGCGGACCGGTTCCGGCCCCCACCCGACCCGGAACCGTTCACCCCCGAGTCCTTCATGCGGGCGATCGAGGAGCGAAACCGCGCAGAGCTGACCCCGGAGGCCCGGGCCCTGGTCGATCGCGTCCGCGACGAGAAGGACTGCACCCCATCGCTCCTGCTGGCGCTCGCCGAGGCAGGCGTGGTGCCGGTCTCGCCGGACGACGTCCGGAACCAGTTCGAGAAGTGGGGCGTGGAACCCGAGCCCCTGTTCCCGCCGGACATCCGGAAGCTGAACACGCTGATCGCGTACGCGCGGGAGTGGAAGCGGAAAGCCGTCGACGCGGACCTCTACGAGCGAGCCTCCGAGCTCCGGACCCGCGAGCGCGCGGCGATGGGCCGTCGCGCGGAACTCCTGACGGAATGGGCCGGCGAAGCCGAGCTGGTGGCCATGGTGGAAGAAATCGAGAGCCTCCGCGCCACGGTCCGCCGTCTGCGCGGCGAGGCTCAGCAGGCGCCATGAACACCGCCGCGGCACGCCTCGGGAACCGCTCGCCGATCAAGGTTCTGCCGGGACACGCGGGCGGCGACGAGCAAGAAGAAGCACTCGCCACCGCCCGCACGCACGGGATGAGCCCGGTGCAGGTCCGCCTCGCGTGAGCCAGCCCGCCTCGACGCCCTGCACCCGGCCTCACCGCAGCGGTGAGCCGAACCAGCGGGCGAGGTGGTCGTCCAGGTCCCGTTGGTCGTCGCCGATCCAGGCGACGTGACCGTCGGGACGCAGCAGGACGCCCGGAACGTCGAGGGCCGCGGTGGGGTCCGCGAGGTGGTCGACCCGGTCCGCCCAGCCGCCGGCGGTGAGACGTTCGGTGCGGTCCAGCAGCAGCCCGCGGCCGCCGCGCAGCCGGTCGTAGAGGCGGCCCTGCTTGACGTCGATGTCGCGCAGCCGCCGGCCGAGCAGGTCGGGGCCCTCGCCGAAGTCGTAGCGGATGTCGATCGCGGCGATCTTCTCGATCAGGTGACGGTTGACCACGTCGAGGTCCATCAGTTCGGCGAGCAGCCGGCGCACGGCCTGCGGCCCCGGTCCGGGGGAGGTCAGTTCCATCTGAGCCCGCGTGTTGTCGAGGACGGCCTCGGCGACCGGCTGCCGTTCGGCCTGGTACGTGTCCAGCAGCGGCTCCGGCGCCCAGCCGCGGACCCGCGCGGCCAGTTTCCAGCCGAGGTTGAAGGCGTCCTGGATGCCGAGGTTCAGGCCCTGCCCGCCGGTGGGCGGGTGGATGTGCGCGGCGTCGCCGGCCAGCAGCACCCGCCCGGACCGGTACCGCTCGGCGAGCCGGGTGGCGTCGCCGAATCGCGACAACCAGCGCGGGGAGTGCACCCCGAAGTCGGTGCCGGCGACGGCCCGCAGCTGTTGCCGAAAATCGTCCAGGGTGGGTTCCGCCGCCCGATCGGCCACGCCCGCGGCGGGGACGACGACGCTGTAGACGCCTTCGCCGAAGGGCCGGAGCCAGAACCGCTTGTGGATCTCCCCGACCTCGGCCACCTTGGCGGCGATCTCCGCCGGCGGCGCGCTCACCGCCATTTCGCCCATCAGCGTCTCGGTCCGCGAGGGCTCGCCGGGGAAGCCGATGCCGCTCAGCTTGCGCACCGTGCTGCGCCCGCCGTCACAGCCGACGAGGTAGCGCGCCCGGACGCGTTCGCCGTCGGCGAGCTCGACGGTCACGCCGTCGTCGTCTTGCCGGAAATCGACCACGGCCGCGCCGTGCCGGACCTCGGCGCCGAGGCCGATCGCGTGTTCTTCGAGAATCCGAACGATCACCGGCTGCGGGATGCCCAGCAGGTAGGCGTGCGCGGAATCGAGGTCCCGCGGCGCGGGCTTCGGGATGGCGGCGAAGAACCCGCCGGCCGGCCGCTGCCGCCCGTGTTCGAGGAGGCGGTCCAGCAGGCCGCGCATGGCCATCAGTTCGAGACTGCGGACGTGCAGCCCGACGATACGGACGAACGACGCGGGTTCGGTGTCCTGTTCCAGGACGAGGACGCGTACGTCGTGCAGCCGCAGCTCGGCGGCCAGCGTCGCGCCGGTCGGCCCGCAGCCGGCGATGATCACGTCGAACGAAGGGGGCGAAGAGTCCATGGTGGTGCCTTTCGGGAGTGCCTCTGTCCGGCGCTCCCGGCGACACCTACGTCAATCGCCCGGCCGTGACTGGAGGGGGAGCACCCACATCGATCCAGCGTTCATGGGTCTCACCTCCTCGGGCGGTGTCACGGTCCCCGGCAAGTTACAAGCCCGGCCGCCACCCCGTCCAATCCTTTTGTCGCCTGCGCGACCACGCCCTGGTCAGGCCGTCGGCCGGCCCGCTCCCGCGTAGTCGTCGCCGTCCCGGCGGTAGGAGTGGACCTGCACCGCCTGCCCGGTCTGCGGCGCGTCGATCATCTGCTGGTTGCCGATGTAGAGACCGACGTGGTGGATCTTCGTCGCCGGCTCGCCGTAGAAGATGAGGTCGCCCAGCTGCGGGTCGGTCACGTGCGGCACGCTGCGGAACTGCGTGTCGGCCGTGCGCATCAGCTTGATCCCCGCGCTCCCGTACGCCGCCGTCGTCAGGCCCGAGCAGTCGAAGCCCGGGTCGCTGCCGCCGGTGCCGTTGCCGCCCCAGATGTAGGGGAGGCCGATCTTGTCGATCGCGAAGTTGACCGCGCTGAGCACCGCCGGGTTCGGCGGCGTCGCGCCCTGGCCGACCGTGCCGTAGACGTTGACTGTGGCCAGCGTCCGGTGCAGGAACAGCGGCGCCGCCTGCAGCGTGCTGACCGAGTTCCACCACGTCTGGCCCTGGGACAGGTCGTGGCCGTCGGCGCACAGCGCGCGGCCCGTGGTCAGCGCCGCGTCGTCGATATTTTGGACATCTGGTTTCCCGCCGGACGCGCTCGCCTGGTACTTGCCCCAGACCGCCGGGGCGAGCTGCATCGGCCCGGCGGCGTTCGCCGTCGAGACGACCTTGTTGTAGAAGTCGCGCACCTCGATCGTGCCGAGCGGCTTGTCCAGGACCCCGGTGGTGCCGAACTGCCCGCCCTGCGCCCGGCCGTGGTCCGTGGTCACTTTTCCGACCGCGGCCAGCGTGACCCACGAAAGGTGACACCCGGGGACGTCCTTGCTCAGCTTCGTCGTCGCCTTCGCGTAGCCGACCATCGCACGCAACGGGACGTCGAGCCACTGGCTGGTCTTCGACGCCCAGGCGTCGAACTCGCTCGCTTCGGGCACCTTCGGTGGCGTCGAGGTCTGCGGAGGCGCGGTCGTCGGCGGCTTGGACGTCGTCGGCTTGGCGGACGTCGGCGACGCCGTCGCGGCGGCGTTCGTGGTCTCCTGCTGCTTCGGCGCGAGCAGGATGCCGGCCACCAGGGCCCCCGCGACGACGACCACCGCCGCGATCACGACCACGGGCTTCCGCCGGCGAGGCCTGGGCGCGTCCGCCTCGGTCTCGGTGTCGGCCGGGACGACCTCGGGCTCCTCGTCGCTCACCGGGCCGCTCCGGTGAGCCGGTCGAGGACGAAGCCGCGCAGGCCGTCGAGGTCGGTGTCCATCGCGACCTCGATCGGACGGCCGGGGGAGAACTGCGGATCGTCTTCGCCGAGTCGTCGCCGATCGACCAGGGTCTGGCCGCGCGCCGGGCCGAGGCCGCAGTCGACGTCGACCCGGTAGGTCTCGGTGTGCAGGATGCCCGGCGAAATCGCCTCGGCGACCGCGACGGCGTCGTGCATGACCATCCGGTCCTCGCCGAACACGCGCGTGTAGTGCTGCCGGTAGGTCGAGGTCAGCCCTTCGAGGGTGGCGCCGACGGACCCCGACGACGCGAGCTTCGCCAGCCATTCGCCGTCGACGGCGCAGCGGTGCGTGAGGTCCAGCGGGACCAGCACGACCGGGACGTCCTCCTCGACCAGCACCCGCCGGGCCGCCTCGGGGTCGCTCCAGATGTTGAACTCGGCGGCGGTCGTGCTGTTGCCGAACGTCACGCCACCACCCATGATCACCAGCCGCGCGATCTTCGCCGCCGCGCCCGGGTGGGCCGCGAGCAGCGCGGCGATGTTCGTCAGCGGCCCGATCGGGGCGATGGTCACCGGCTCGTCGGCGGCTTCGAGCAGGTCGAGCATCAGCCGGACGGCGTCCCGTTCCTCCAGCGGACGGCTCGCCTCGGGCAGCGTGTAGGAGTGGCCGGACAGGCCGTCACCGCCGTGGACCTCTTTCGCGTCACGCGGCTTGGAGTAGACGAGCGGCCGCGCCGCCCCGGCGGCGACGGGCACGTCGTCGCGGCCGAACAGCGCCAGCAGCCGGCGCGCGTTCGACGTCGTGCGGTCGAGGGGGACGTTGCCGAAAACCGACGTCACACCGAGGAGGTCGACGTCCGGGGACAGCGCCGCCAGCGCGATCGCCAGCGCGTCGTCGACGCCGGGGTCGGTGTCGATGATCAGCTTCGTGCCCATCCAGCTCCCCTTGCCTGCGAACCCGTCCCGCACACAGGTTACGGTCACGGGCATGACGTCGATGTGGGGTGCGCCCGCGCTGTCGCGGGTGCGGGCCTGGCGCCGTGCCCGGCAGGACCCGCGGCAGGCGAAGTTCCTGACCGCCGACTCGCTGCGCTGGGTGCTGCGCAACCGCGCCTACACGCCGTGGTACCTGGTCCGGTACTACCGGCTGCTCAAGTTCCGGCTCGCCAACCCGCACATCATCCTGCGGGGGATGCTCTTCCTCGGGAAGGACGTCGAGATCCACTGCCGCCCCGGTTACGGGCGCCTGGAGATCGGCCGTTGGGTCCACATTGGCGACGGCAACGCCATCCGCTGCCACGAGGGCTCGCTGCGGATCGGCGACAAGTCCGTGTTCGGCCGCCAGAACGTGATCAACTGCTACCTCGACATCGAGCTCGGCGCGGCCACGCTGGTCGCCGACTGGGTGTACATCTGTGACTTCGATCACGTCATTTCGGACATTCACGTGCCGATCAAGGACCAGGGCATCGTGAAGTCCCCGGTCCGGATCGGCCCGGACACCTGGCTCGGTACGAAGGTCAGCGTCCTGAAGGGCACCCGTATCGGCCGCGGCAGCGTGCTCGGCGCGCACGCGGTCGTCCGTGGTGACATTCCGGACTACTCGATCGCGGTCGGCGCGCCGGCCCGCGTGGTCCGTAACCGCGAAGACGACTACGCGGCCGACGCCGTCCGTCGCGAGGCCGTCGCGGACATGGCCCGGAAGGCGAACAAGGCCCTGCAGAAGACCCTCGGCGAGCAGTAGGACCCTTCGGGCCGCGTGGTCGTTTCGGCGACAACGCGGCGCCGCGGGTGGACCTCGTTCTTCGGGAGCTGCCTCGCGCCGGCCCCCTCGGTTCCGCCGGGGCCGCGCCAGTGCGTCGAGGGCGGCCGCGCCTTTCAGGTGTCTGACCTGCGGTTTTCCGGGTGGTCGAAAATCGGCCACGCGTGTTTCCCGGCCGTTCGGCGGCGATCCTCGGCTGATCGGCCGATCTCCACCACCCCGGACCCCGGAAGCCTGGGGCCATGTCGATCACCCGGTTCGCCGTCCCGCTGCTCGCCGTCGCGGCGCTGCTGCCCGCCGTCCCCGCGGTCGCCACCGCGAGCCCGCTCTCCTGGCGGCTCTGCGCCGAGGTCGCGAACGGCTGGGACCCCGACGACCACCGCACCGAATGCACGCTGGTCCCGGTCCCGGTGGACTACGCCGACCCCGGTGGTCAGAAAATCGACATCGCCGTCAGCCGCATCCGGGCGACCGGGA
The DNA here is from genome assembly GCF_053601215.1 of Amycolatopsis sp. NPDC004772. Classification (NCBI taxonomy): domain Bacteria; kingdom Bacillati; phylum Actinomycetota; class Actinomycetes; order Pseudonocardiales; family Pseudonocardiaceae; genus Amycolatopsis; species Amycolatopsis sp. NPDC004772. Next base: position 116,159 of record NZ_JBSGBK010000004.1, on the reverse strand, counting down.
CGCGGACCGGCGCGGTGCTCCTCAACCCCGGCGGTCCCGGCCAGTCCGGTCTCACCATGCCCCGCAGCATCGCCGACAGTCGCGCCGGCGGCCTCGGCGTCCACCACGACCTCGTCGGGTTCGACCCGCGCGGCGTCGGCTACAGCGCCGACCTGCCGTGCCCGGTCGAGGTCCCCGAGCCGGCCCCGGGCGCCGTCGACAAGGAGAAGGCCCGCGAAGCCGCCGAACGCGCCGCCGCCGTCAACCGCCAGTGCGTCGACGCCCACCCGGCCTTCGTCCGGAATCTGACCACGCCGACGATCGCCCGCGACCTGGACCGCATCCGCGTCGCGCTCGGCGAGGACAAGATCGGCTACTACGGCGTCTCGTGGGGGACCGCGCTCGGCGCGCAGTACCGGTCGCTCTTCGACGACCACGTCGACCGGATGCTGCTCGACTCCGTCATGCCGCCGGACCTGGATGTCACCGCGATGGACGACGGCCAGGCGACCGCGGGCGAGAACACCTTCCACGACTTCGCGGCGTGGATCGCCAGGTACGACGCCATTTACCGATTCGGGACCACGGAGCCGGCCGTCGCGAAAGCGCTGCTCGGCCTGCGGGACCGGCACGGCGCGACCGTCAACGACCTGCTCGCCGGCCCCCGCCGTGACTGGGCCCGCTCGGCGAAGCAGCTCGCCGCCATCCGCGACGGCGCCCGGCCCGTCGTCGAAAAAACGACAACAGGCGGCCTGGGCTGGGACGGCGAGCCGTACGCGTTCAACCACTTCCAGCAGACGGCGCTGCTCTGCAACGAGTCACCGAGCCCCCGCGACTTCGAGACCGTCTGGCAGCACCGCCTCGACCGGATGAAACGCCTCCCGGTCGCCGGCGGCTACGGCTTCTACGAACAGCTCTGCATCGGCTGGCCCCTGGCCGCCCGGCCGTGGATGTTCGAGAAAGGGACAAGCCCGCTGCAGCTCGCCGGCCACGTCTCCGAGCCCATCACCCCGATCGGCTGGGCGCTCGCGATGCAGCAGCGGATCGGCGGCGCGCTCATGACCATCGAGGACGACGTCCACGGCTCGCTGTCGTCGCTGCCCTGCGCCGACGCCGTGGTCACTTTCTTCGACACGGGCAAGACGATCTCGGCGTCGTGCCCGGGGGCGCCGATCCCGGCGCCGTGAGTCAGACGCGGGCCCGCAGCTGGTCGCGGACCTCCATCAGCGCGAAGCCGAGCAGGTTCAGCCCGCGCCAGTAGTCCGGCTTGGTCGCGTTCTTCTCCTCGCGCGCGAGGCCGGTGCCCCAGACGAGGTCCTTCTTGGACGCCTCGACGAGCACCGCGTCCCCGGTTCCCAGCAGGAACCGGCGCAGGTCGCGGTGTTGCCGGAATTTGGCCAGGTTGCCGTCGACGACGATGTCGAACCGGTGCCGCTCCCAGGTGGCGGCGTCGAACCCGGCGACCTCGCGGCCGAGCACCTTCGCCGTCTTCGGGTCGGGCGTCGACCGGATCAGCTCGGCCTTCTCGACATCGCCGAACAACAGCGCCTTGCCCGCCATCATGTAGTGCTCGGCGGTCGGGTAGACGACGCCGTCGGCCTCGAACGGGTCGGCCCACCACTGGCTCAGGCAGCTCGCCGTGACCCGCCCGGACTTCGAGGGCGTGTGCCCGTAGAACAGCAGGTACTCGGGCTCCGCACCCTCGTGGACTTTTTCGCGCAACGCCTCGACACTGCGGACACCGTCGACCTTCACCATCCGCCTAGTGGACCACGTCCTCAGAGCAGGAAGTGGAACAGGGGGCTGCCCGGCTCGATCCGCTCCACTTGCAACGGGCTCGCGTCCATCCGGGCCAGCAGCCCGGGCAGGTCGGCCGCCCGGGCGATTTCGATGCCGACCAGCGCCGGACCCATCTCACGGTTGGTCCGCTTCACGTATTCGAAGCGCGTGATGTCGTCTTCGGGTCCGAGGACCTGCTCGAGGAACCGCCGCAGCGCGCCCGGCTCCTGCGGGAACCCGACGAGGAAGTAGTGCTTCAGCCCCTCGTGCATCAGCGAGCGCTCGAGGATCTCGCTGTACCGGCTGACGTCGTTGTTGCCGCCGGAGACCAGGCAGACGACGGTCTGGCCGGGCTCGACCTCGACGACCGTGCCGAGCGACGCCGCGGCGAGCGCGCCCGCGGGTTCGGCGATGATCCCGTCCGACTGGTACATCGCGAGCATCTCGGTGCACACCGCGCCCTCGGCGACCGCGGTCAGCTCGGCGCCGCTTTCGCGGATCAGGGGGTAGGTGACCGCGCCGGCCTCGCGGACGGCGGCGCCGTCGACGAACGAGTCGAGCTCCGGCAGCCGCACCGGCTGCCCGGCTTCGAGGGCCGCGGCCATGCAGGCCGCGCCCGCGGGCTCGACGCCGACGATCCGGACGTCGGGATGCCGCTCGCGCAGCCAGCTGCCGACCCCGGCGAGCAGCCCGCCGCCGCCGACCGGCACGACCACGACGTCGGGCACGAAGCCGAGCTGCTCCACGACCTCGAGCGCGACCGTGCCCTGACCGGCGACCGTGCGCACGTCGTCGAACGCGGGCACCAGGGTCGCGCCGGTGCGCTGGGCGTCCTCGTTGGCCGCGGCGAAGGCGTCTTCGTACGTTTCTCCGACAACGATGACCTCGATGTGCGCGCCGCCGAGCGTCGCGATGCGCTCGCGCTTCTGCCGCGGCGTGGTCCCGGGGACGTACACACGGCCGGTGGCGCCGAGCCGGCGGCACGCGTACGCGACGCCCTGGGCGTGGTTGCCGGCGCTGGCGCAGACGACGCCTCTCGCGCGGACGTCCTCGTCGAGCTGGACGATGAAGTTGTACGCGCCGCGGATCTTGTACGACCGGACGGTCTGCAGGTCCTCGCGCTTCACCCAGACCTGCGCGTCCACCCGGGACGACAGCCGGGCGCTCGGCTCCAGCGGCGTCCGGGTCACCACCCCGGCCAGCCGCTCGGCGGCCTTTTCGATGGTCGCCGCGGTCACCGTGTCGATGTCGTGCACCCCGGTGAATCTACGACTCGAGCGTCCCGGGCAACCGGCCGGGCCTCCGGGCGCATCAGAGGGGTGTCGAACGAGATGGGGGTCGCCGATGGACGCCGGATTCACCGAGTACGTGACCGCGCGGGCGGGATGGCTGCGCAAAGTCGCGTACTTGCTCTGCGGCGACTGGCACCGGGCCGACGACCTGGTCCAGTCGGCGGTCACCCGGCTCTACGCGAACTGGCCGCGGGCCTCCCGCGCCGACAACGTCGACGGCTACGTGCGCCGCACGCTGGTCAACACGTTCCTGGCCGAACAGCGCACGTCGTGGTGGCGGCGAGTGGATTTGCGCGAAAACGACCAGGACCCGCCCGCGCCCGGTGGCGACGTCGAATTGGCCCTCGACCTGCGGGCAGCCCTGGAACGGCTGCCGGCCCGCCAGCGGGCGACCGTCGTCCTGCGCTACTTCTGCGACCTCCCGGTCGCGGAGACCGCGCGGGCGCTGGGCTGTTCCGAAGGCACCGTCAAGAGCCAGACCGCGAAGGCCGTGAACGCGCTGCGCGAGCTGCTGGGCGAACCGATCCGGGAGGGACGAGCATGACCGACCACGAGCTGGCCACCAAGCTGAAGGAACTGGCCGACACGCCTGCCCCACCGCCCCGGATCGACCTCGACCGCGCGCGCCGGGTCGGCGGACGCCGTCGCCGTCTGCGGACCACCGCGCTGGTCCTCGGCTGTGCCGCGGTCGTGACGGCCGGCGGAGTGACGGCGGTGTCGCTGTTCCGGCCGGTCCCGCCGCCGGCGACCACGTCGGCGACCACGCCGGTGGCCACCGCGCCCTCGCCCACGTCCCTCACGCCGGTGCCCACCGACAACCCGATGGTGGCGAAGGCGAGCTTCGGCTGGGTGCCCGAGCAGATCAAGGGCGTCGAGTACGCCGTGGGCGCGCACGGCGACACCGTGCTGGCCGTCGGCCAGGGCGAGCTGGCGCCGATGATCTGGTTGTCGATCTACGACCAGGACCCACCCCTCCCGCACAACCTGGGCGGGCAGCCGACCCGGATCTCGGTCCGGATCGGCGACCGCGACGGCTATTGGCTCACCACCGACCCGGCCGATCCGCTGAACCACGGGAACGCCTACCTGCAGTGGCAGGCCCCGGACGGCCGGTGGGCCCGCCTGAACGCGTACTACCTCGCGGTCCCGGACCTGCAGCAGGTGCTGACGCGGGTCGCCGGTGACGTCAGGTTCGGCACCCGGGCGGTGCCCCTGCCGCTGCACATCACCGGCCTGCCGGGCACGTTCCACCTCGGCGACGGTTACCTGCGGCGCCGCGCCGACCAGGACGGCGTCCCGTGGCGGCTGGTGCTGCAGTACACGTCGGACGGCGCGCTGGTCACGATCAACGTCTCGCCGCCCGGCGGCCCCATCGACGGCCTCGGCGAACCGCAGTGCGTGACGAAGAACGGGCTGAAGGCCTGCGTTTCGTTCGACCAGCCGAAGATTAGCGGCATCACCGCGAAGGAACTCCTGAGCCGGATCACCGTGCTCGGCCCGGACGAGGCGAAGTGGACCACGCACGTGATCGGGTGATCAGCGCGGCGGCGCCTGCGTGTGCTCGGTCCAGCGGGTCCCGTCCCACCAGCGCAGGACGCCGCTGGCGCCCGGGTGGGCGTACCAGCCGGGCGGCGGTCCCTGACGCGCGGCAGGCTGGGCGGTCACCGGCGCGGGGTAGGCGTTGCCGCGGCTCTCGCCGCCGCGGTCGTGGAGGCTCAGCTTGTGCCCGCACGCCCGGCAGTTCGGGGTGAAGGCCTGCACGACCGCGACCCCGCCCGCCGTCGCGACGTTCGCCCAGAGCTTGCCCTGCCGGCGCCCGAATTCGGCGACGGCCGAGTTGGTGCAGCGCTTGCAGTTGTTGCAGCCCGTCCGGACCCGTTCGGCCATGGCGACCCCCTGCCGGTGACGTCGCCGGCGCCCGGTGGCTCGTTACCGGGTGCTCAGCCCTTGGGCACCGCCGGGTACGGGACGAAGGTGCTGGTGTTCTCGTCCACGGTGAGCTGCTTGCCGATCGTCGGGAACGCGCGCTGCGAGCACGCCGGGCGTTCGCAGACTTTGCACCCCATCCCGATCGGCGTCGCGGCGGCGGGTTCGTCCAGGTCGAGGCCGGTCGAATAGATCAGCCGCCCGGCGTGGCGCAGTTCGCAGCCCAGCCCGACCGTGAACGTCTTGCCCGGACTGCCGTAGCCGCCGATGTTGCGCGACACCGTGCGCGCGATCCAGAAGTAGCTTTTGCCGTCGGGCAGGGTGGCGATCTGGGTGAGGATCTTGCCCGGCTGGGTGAAGGCCTCGTAGATGTTCCACAGCGGGCACGCCCCGCCGACCCGGGAGAAGTGGAACCCGGCCGCCGACTGCCGCTTCGACATGTTCCCGGCCCGGTCCACCCGCACGAACGAGAACGGCACCCCGCGCTGCTTGGGCCGTTGCAGCGTGGACAGCCGGTGGCAGACCGTCTCGAAGCCGACGCCGTAGTGGTCGCAGAGCCGCTCGATGTCGTAGCGGAACCGTTCGGCGGCGGCCAGGAACGGCCCGTAGGGCAGGATCAGCGCCCCGGCGAAATAGTTCGCCAGGCCGACGCGGGCGAGCGAGCGGGCCGCCGGGCCGGAGAACGCCCACGAATCGGCCAGCTCGGTGATGAGGTCGTCGTACTCGAGCAGGGCGATCTGCGAAGCCATCCGGAACGCCTGCTGCCCGACCCGCAGGCTCGGCGCCAGCCGCAGCACCCGCGTCACCGGCTCGTAGCGGTGCTGCTGGCCGGCGGCTTCGTCGATGCCCTCGCTGGTCACCTCGACGCCGTAGCGCTGGGAAAGCCGCTCCTTCAGCGCGCCCAGCACCTGCCCGCGCAGCAGCGGGATGTCCGCGGCCATCTTCTCGGCGCGTTCGTCCAATTCCGCGACATAGTTCTCGCGCTCGTAGAAGAAGTCGCGGACCTCCTCGTGCGGCAGCGGCGCGGCCGCGCTGCCGTGCAGGCCCAGGCCGTTTTCCGTGGTCAGCGCGGCGGTGCTCTCGACGGCGTTGCGGTAGCTGCGGTGCAGCTTGACCAGCGCCTGGGCGATCGCCGGGAGGTTCGTGGCCAGGTCGTTGAGCTCGCTGGTCGTGACGTCGATGCCGAGGACCTCGTCGAGCAGGGCTTCTTTGACGTCGGCGACCAGCCGGGACGTGTCGTTGTTGGCGAAGAACTCGGTGTCGACGCCGAACGCCTGCGTGATCCGCAGCAGTACCGGCACGGTCAGGGGACGCGAGTTGTGCTCGATCTGGTTGAGGTAGCTCGGTGAGATCTCCAGCACACGGGCGAGGTCGGCCTGGCTCATCGAGCGGCTTTCGCGGAGGTGCCGCAACCGGGCGCCGGCGAAAGTCTTCTCCATCCGAGGCCTCCTTTCCGGAAGGTTTCCGGCCCTGAACGGTTACGTGAACGGTCAAGAACGCGGATTTTCGATCACTTGCGAACCGGCCGATTCGCAACCTTTGCAAAGAGCGTACGTACCCTTCGCACAAATTGGCAAATTGGACGACTGGACCGAGTTTTCGCTGGCGTGTCAGGGTCAGGCCAAGCAAGGCGAGCAATCGCAAACTTCGCAACACCGGGAGAGTCCGATGACGGAACAGGCCAAGCAGGCGGCCGCGGAGCTGGCCGCGCAGTGGGCGAACGACCCCCGCTGGGCGGGCGTGCAGCGCTCCTACTCGGCTGAGGACGTCGTCAAGCTGCGCGGCAGCGTCGTCGAGGAGCACACCCTGGCCCGCCGCGGCGCGGAGAAGCTGTGGGACCTGCTGCACACCGAGGACTACATCCACGCACTGGGCGCGCTCACCGGCAACCAGGCCGTCCAGCAGGTCCGCGCGGGTCTGCAGGCCATCTACCTGTCCGGCTGGCAGGTCGCGGCCGACGCCAACCTGGCGAGCCAGACCTACCCCGACCAGAGCTTGTACCCGGCCAACTCGGTGCCGGCCGTGGTGCGCCGGATCAACAACGCGCTGGGCCGCGCCGACCAGATCAGCTGGGCCGAGGGCAACACCGACATCGACTGGTACGCCCCGATCGTCGCCGACGCCGAGGCCGGCTTCGGTGGCCCGCTCAACGCGTTCGAGCTGATGAAGGGCATGATCGCGGCCGGCGCCGCGGGCGTGCACTGGGAGGACCAGCTCGCGTCCGAGAAGAAGTGCGGTCACCTCGGCGGCAAGGTCCTCATCCCGACCAAGCAGCACGAGCGCACGCTGAACGCCGCCCGTCTCGCCGCGGACGTGCTCAACGTGCCGTCGCTGATCGTCGCCCGCACCGACGCCCAGGCCGCGACCCTGCTGACCAGCGACGTCGACGAGCGCGACCAGCAGTTCCTCACCGGCGGCCGCACCGCCGAGGGCTTCTACGAGGTCCGCAACGGCATCGAGCCGTGCATCGAGCGCGGTCTGGCCTACGCCCAGTACGCCGACCTGCTGTGGATGGAGACCTCGGAGCCGGACCTCGAGGTGGCGCGCAAGTACGCCGAGGCCATCAAGGCGAAGTTCCCGGACCAGATGCTGGCCTACAACTGCTCGCCGTCGTTCAACTGGAAGAAGCACCTGGACGACGCGACGATCGCGAAGTTCCAGCGCGAGCTCGGCCACATGGGCTACAAGTTCCAGTTCATCACGCTGGCCGGCTTCCACGCGCTGAACTACTCGATGTTCGACCTGGCGCACGGCTACGCCCGCGAGGGCATGACCGCCTACGTCGACCTGCAGGAGCGCGAGTTCGCTTCGGAGAGCCGCGGCTACACCGCGACCAAGCACCAGCGCGAGGTCGGCACCGGCTACTTCGACCAGGTCGCCACCGCGCTGAACCCGGAGAGCTCGACCACCGCGCTCAAGGGTTCCACCGAAGAAGCCCAGTTCCACTGATCCCGGCCGCGGCCTGACGACGGCAACCCCCACCGTCGTCAGGCCGCGACCTTCCCCCTTCTTTCCTTCCCTGCCCACAGCTCGCGGAGGCACCCCATGGTTGATCGGCTGAACTACCGCATCGAGGTCACCGGCCCGGTCGAGGGCCGGTTCGCGGAAATCCTGACCCCGGCGGCACTCGACTTCCTGGCCAAGCTGGACAACACGTTCGCCGGTCGCCGGCGCGAGCTGCTCGACGCCCGCCGCGTGCGGCGCGAGGAACTGCAGTCCGGCGAGAAGCCGCTCGGCTTCCTGCCCGAGACCCGCCGGATCCGCGACGACGAGTCGTGGCACGTCGCCCCGACCGCGCCCGGTCTGGAGGACCGCCGCGTCGAGATCACCGGCCCGACCGACCGCAAGATGACGGTCAACGCGCTGAACTCCGGCGCCAAGGTCTGGCTGGCGGACTTCGAGGACGCGACGTCGCCGACGTGGCACAACGTCATCGACGGCCAGCTCAACCTGTTCGACGCCATCCGCCGCAACATCGACTTCACCACCGAAGCCGGCAAGCGCTACACCATCGGCGACGACCCGGCGACGATCGTCGCGCGGCCCCGCGGCTGGCACCTGGTGGAGAAGCACATCCGCATCGACGGCCGTCCCGTGTCGGCCAGCCTGGTCGACTTCGGCCTGTACTTCTTCCACAACGCGCGCCAGTTGCTCGCCCGCGGCGTCGGCCCGTACTTCTACCTGCCGAAGCTGGAGAACCACCTCGAAGCGCGGCTGTGGAACGATGTCTTCCTGCTGGCCCAGCGCGAACTGGGCATCCCGCGCGGCACGATCCGCGCGACCGTGCTGATCGAGACGATCACCGCCGCGTTCGAGATGGACGAGATCCTCTACGAGCTGCGCGAGCACGCGGCGGGCCTCAACGCCGGTCGCTGGGACTACATCTTCAGCCTCATCAAGAACTTCGCCGCGCACGGCGCCGACTTCGTGCTGCCGGACCGCGCGCAGGTCACGATGACCGTGCCGTTCATGCGGGCCTACACCGAGCTGCTGGTGAGCACCTGCCACAAGCGCCGCGCCCACGCCATCGGCGGCATGGCGGCGTTCATCCCGAGCAAGGACCCGTCGGTCAACGAGATCGCCGTCGAGAAGGTCCGTGCGGACAAGGAACGCGAGGCCGGCGACGGTTTCGACGGCTCGTGGGTCGCGCACCCCGGCCTGGTCCCGGTCTGCCGCGAGGTCTTCGACAGTGTGCTCGGCGGCTGGCCCAACCAGCTCGGCAAGCTGCGCGAAGACGTCCACGTCACCGCCGAGGACCTGCTGGACGTGGCCAGCGCCGGCGGCGAAGTCACCGAGGCGGGCGTGCGCGCGAACATCAACGTCGCGCTGCGGTACGTCGACGCGTGGCTGCGCGGCACCGGCGCGGCGGCGATCCACAACCTCATGGAGGACGCGGCCACCGCGGAGATCGCGCGCTGCCAGGTGTGGCAGTGGATCCGCAACGGCACGAAGCTCGAGGACGGCACGGCGCTGACCCGCGAGCTGGCGGTCGAATTCCTGGACGACGAACTCGCCTCGGTGCGGGCCGACCTCGGCGCGGGCAACCGCCTCGACGACGCCCGCGAGATCTTCACTGAAACCGCGCTGGGGGAGAAGCTGCCGAGCTTCCTCACCACGGGTGCCTACGCGCGGTACCTCACGGACGCCCGGTAGCAGGGGCCCCGGCCTCCCCTACCTGACGAGGGGAGGCCGGATTCCACACTGTTGGGATGGTGTGGGTCCGGACCGGTCCGGTGACGGCGGCTCCCCGTCACCGGACCGGTTCACGTCCGTCGCAGCACGAAGACCCGCCGGCGTCACGAAAGCCGCGGGCGATTCGCAGCAGGAGTCGTCACTGACAGGTGTGCCTTCAGCAGGACTTTCGCGGCCTCGCCCGCCGTGTCCGCCTCGCGCGGGTCCCCGGTGATCGCGGCGAGCACGGTCGCGCCCTCCATGAGTGCGAACAGCTGGTCCGCGACGCTCCGGTCCGGCACCAGACTGTGCAGGTAGGCCCGGACCTCATCCTTGTGCTGGCGGATCGCGGCGGCGATCCCGGGGGTGGGCTCGCCGAATTCGCCGAAGGAATTGATGAACGCGCAGCCGCGGAAGCCCGGCTCGGCGAACCAGTTCTTCAGCCAGGCGAACACGGCTAAGGGGTCGTCGCCGCGGGCGTGGACGAAATTGCGCAACGAGCCGCGCCAGCGTTCGTCGCGGCGCAGCAAGTAGGCCTCGACCAGGTCGTTCTTCGCCGGGAAGCACTGGTAGAGCCGCTTGAGCGAGACGCCGGAGCGTTCGCGGACCGCGTCGATCCCGACTGCCTGAACGCCGTGGGCGTAGAAGAGGTCCTCGGCGGCCTCCAGTAGCCGGTCGGTCGCCTCCGTGGAATCCATGTCACCTGCCCCTGGCGCTGAGAATGATCGTTCTCTAGTCTAGCGGGAGCAGCGGAGAACGCACGTTCTCTGCGTCCGGAAGGAGCCCCCATGAGCCCGCGCCCGCCGTTCCCGCCGTTCGACGAGGACACCGCCCGCCAGAAGGTCCAGGCCGCCGAAGACGCGTGGAACACCCGCGACCCGGAGCGCGTCTCGCTCGCGTATACCGAGGATTCGGTCTGGCGCAATCGCGACCAATACGTCGTCGGGCGGGCCCGGATCGTCGAGTTCCTGACCGCGAAATGGGCGCGCGAACTGGACTACGCCCTGCGTAAGGAGCTGTGGGGCTTCCGCGGGAACCGCATCGGCGTCCGGTTCCAGTACGAGTCCCGGACCGCCGAGGGGCAGTGGTTCCGCAGCTACGGCAACGAGCTCTGGGAGTTCAGCGACGAAGGCCTGATGCGCCGCCGCGAAGCGAGCATCAACGACGTCCCGATCGCCGAAGCCGACCGCCGCATCTTCGGCCCGCGACCGGAGTCGGAGCACGGTGTCCTGCTGCCGGTCTTCTAGATCCGCCCTGAGCGGAACCGGCCGCGGCCGGCCAGGTCGGCGGGCATGGTCGGAAAAGTGACGACATCGGCGTTCGGCGGCGAAGTGAGCGAGTTCTACCAGCGGTTCCGCCGCGGCTACCCGCCCGAGGTCGCGGACCGGCTGGCGACGGCGTTCGCGCTGACCCGCGACGACCTCGTCCTCGACCTCGGCTGCGGCACCGGCCAGCTCACCCGGGCCCTGGCGCCCCGCGTCGGGGCGGTGCTGGGCATGGACCCGGAGCCGGCGATGCTGGCCGAGGCCCGGAGGGCGACGGCGGAGCCGAACGTCGCCTGGCTGCTCGGCGCGGACTCCGACGTCGCCGCGCTGTCGGCCGCCCTCGGGCCGGGGCACCTGGCCGCGGTGACGGTAGCGCAGGCGTTGCACTGGATGGACCACGAGCGGCTGTTCGCGGCGGTCCGTCCGCTCCTGCGGCCCGGCGGCGGGGTCGCGGTGGTGACCAACGGCGAGCCGCTGTGGCTGCAGGACACGGCGTGGTCGGCCGCGCTCCGGGACGCCCTCTCCGCCTACCTCGGCACCCCGCTGCACCGGACCTGCGGCACGGACGACGCGAGCCAGGAGCGGTACGCGCACGCCCTCGCGGCTGCCGGCTACGCCGTGAGCTCGACGGTCGTCGAGTACTCCGCGCCGCTGAGCGTCGAGGAAATCGCCGGTGGCGTTTTTTCGGCAATGAGCCCCGACCAGCTGCCCGGCCTCGACGCGAGGCCGGAGTTCACCGAGCGCATCCGGGCGGTGGTCGCCCCGCACGGCCCGCTGCGGGAACGCGTCCGGGTCCGGCTCCTGACCGGAACCCGGTGAGGACCTAGACCTCCGGGATCTCGGCCGGGACCGGCTCGAAGGCGTTGCCGGTGGCGATCTTGGGCCGGGGCAGCTCGACCGGTTCCCCCGGCTTCGTCCGCCGGTAAACCTCGGCGGTCGCCTCGGCGATCCGGCCCCAGTCGAAGTCGGCGGCCAACCGGGACTGCGCGGCCCGCGCCCGTTCGGCTGCGGCCTCGGCGTCGGAAAGCACCGTCGTCACCGCGTTGGCCAATTCCGCGACATCGCCGGGACTGAACGCCAGCCCGGTCTCGCCGTGCACGACGACCTCGCCGAGCCCGCCGGCCGTCGACGCCACCAGAGGCGCCTTCGCGGCCGCGGCCTCCAGGGCGACGATCCCGAACGGCTCGTACCGGCTGGGCAGCACCACGGCGTCGGCCGCGGCGAGGGCCGCGCGGAGGTCGCGGTCGGAGAGGTGCCCGACGAAGTCGACCGCGCGCCGCACCCGCAGCTTCCGCGACTGTTCGACCAGCTCGTCGAAGTGTCGTCCTTTTCCGGCAACGACCACGCGGGTGCCCGGGTGGCGGCGCCGGATGCGGGGGAGAGCGGCCAGCAGGTCCTGCACACCCTTCTCCCACTCGAGTCGTCCGAAATAGAGCAACAGCGGCGCACCGGCCGGGCTGTAGACCTCGCGGGCGCGCGCGATCTCGTCCGCGGGCACCTGCCAGCCGCGCTCCTCGATGCCGTTGTGAATCACCGTGACGTCGTCCGCTTCGACCTCGAAGAGGTGCGCGACCTCGCGGCGCATCGCCTGCGAGCAGGTGATCAGCGCGTCGGCCCGGTTCGCCAGCCACCACTCGACCGAGTGAACTTGCTGGTTCAGCGGGTGCGACAGCCAGCCGGAGTGCCGCCCGGCCTCGGTCGCGTGGATCGTGCCGACCAGCGGCACGCGCGCGGCCTCGGCGATCGCGATGGCCGGATGGGCGACGAGCCAGTCGTGCGCGTGGACGACATCGGGCTGCCAGGTGCGCAGCAGGTCCTGCGCCGCGCGGATCATGGCGTGCCCCATGGCCAGCGTCCAGGCGACGAGGTCCCGTTCGAAGGTCACGTGCATCGGGTCCTCGGCGACCCGGATGATCCGCACGCCCTCGACGACGCGGTCGGTGCGCGGGTGCGTCCCGGCGTCGGTGCCCGCCGCGTGCCGGCAGAGCACCACGACGTCGTGGCCCTGGCGGGCGAGGTGGGTGGCGAGCGCGTGGACGTGCCGGGCCAGGCCCCCGATGGCCACGGGCGGGTACTCCCAGGACAGCATCAGCACTCGCATGGGCAGAGGTTACTCGCGAGTCAGAAGGCGTCGGCGCGCCCGTGCTCGCGAAGTGTTCACATGTGATCCCGATCACTGATCCGGGTGTGGATCTCTGCCACCATCGACCGGGATGACACCTCCCGAGGGCCCCGGCTGGCGCCGGCTCGACCCGCCCCTGCCGACCCCGTGGAGCGGCGACGTCGCTCCGGACAACGCCCTGCCCGAGTACCCGCGACCGCAGCTGACGCGGCCTCGCTGGCTCAACCTCAACGGGGTCTGGGAGTACGCGGGTTGGCCGTCGTCGCCGGACGAACCACGGCCGTCCGGTTACGCCGAGCGCATCCTGGTCCCCTTCCCGCCGGAATCGGCGTTGTCCGGAATTCGACGACGCGACGAAGTCCTCTGGTACCGGCGCCTGTTCGAAGTCCCCGCCGACTGGCGCGGCTCGCGCGTCCTCCTGCACTTCGGCGCGGTCGACCAGACGGCGAAGGTCTGGGTCAACAACCAGCTCGTCGCGACCCACGAGGGCGGCTACACGGCGTTCAGCGCGGACGTCACCGATGTCCTGCGTGCTTCGGGGCCGCAGGAGCTGACCGTCCGAGCCGAGGACCGCACCGACATCGAGCCCTTCCCGGTCGGGAAGCAGCGCAACGCGCCCGGCGGGATCTGCTACACGCCGTCGTCCGGAATCTGGCAAACGGTGTGGCTGGAGCCGGTCCCCGAGGTCCGGATCGAGCGGCTGGACCTGACCCCCGACCTGACCGGCGTGACAGTGTTCCCGCAGGTCACCGGCGGCGCCGAGGTCGTTGTCGTCATTTCGGCAAACGACGTCGAGGTCGCGCGGGCCTCGGGCGCGGCCGGGACGCCGGTGCGCGTGGACGTTCCTTCCCCACGCCTCTGGACCCCCGACGACCCGCACCTCTATTCGCTGCGCGTCCGGCTGCTCGACGAGCGTGGTTCGATTTCGGACGAGGTCGGCAGCTACGCCGGCCTGCGGACGATCGGCCTGGTCCCGGACGCGCAAGGCCGCCCGCGGATCGCGCTCAACGGCCGGGTCACCTTCCTGCACGGGCCGCTCGACCAGGGCTACTGGCCGGACGGCATCTCGACCGCTCCCACCGACGACGCCCTGCGGTTCGACCTCGAGAGGACGAAGGAACTGGGCTTCAACTTCGTCCGCAAGCACGTCAAGGTCGAGCCGGCCCGCTGGTACTTCTGGGCCGACACGCTGGGCTTGGTCGTCTGGCAGGACATGCCCTCGCTGACCGTGTCGTTCGACGGCCCGCCCGGGATCGCGCCGGACCCGGTCCCGCGGGCGCGCGAGCGGTTCAAGGCGGAGCTCGCCGAAATGGTGACCCAGCTGCGCGCGGTCCCGTCGATCGTGGCCTGGGTCCCGTTCAACGAGGGCTGGGGCGAGTTCGACACCGAGCGTGTCGCGGAAATGGTCAAAACCCTCGACCCGACGCGGTTGGTGATCGCGAACAGCGGCGTCAACTGCTGCTTCTCGCGGCCGGATAGCGGCGCGGGCGACGTCTACGACGACCACACGTACGTGGGCCCGGGTACGCCGTCGGTGCGCGACGGCCGCGCGATCGTCGACGGCGAGTACGGCGGTCTTGGTTTGATTTTGGACGACCACCGCTGGCCCGGCCCGCCGAACGCGTACGAAATGACGCCTACCCGGGAGCGGCTCACCGAGCGCTACGCCGAGGTGAGTGCCGCCCTCGAGCGGGTGGTGGCCGAGCGCGGTTTGTCCGGTGCCGTCTACACCCAGACGACGGATGTCGAAAACGAGGTCAACGGGCTGCTGACCTACGACCGTCGCGTGGTCAAGGTGGATCCGGTGGTGGTCGCGAAGTGCGTGCGTGCGGTGATCGAAACGGGTTCGTCCTGATTTCGGCAATTGCGTGACGGTGCCGGGGCGGCGGCCGCCCCGGCACGGCCGGGACCTAGAGGGACAACCGGAGGTGGAGGCCCAGGAGGTGGAGGTGCCTGTGGTGATGGTGGTGGCCGTCGCACACGACGGCCGCTGTTTTCCGTCGATCCGGTGAATTTCGGCGACGGCGGGGGAACGGCGTCCCCCGCCGTGGTTTCACGCCGGCAGCGCGGCCTCGATGGCCTTGACGACCGTCTCGTCCTCGGGCTCGGTGCGCGGCCGGAACCGCGCCAGGACCTCGCCGTCGGCGCCGACGAGGAACTTCTCGAAGTTCCACTGGACGTCGCCCGCGGTGCCCTCGGCGTCCGCGGTCTCGGTCAGTTCGGCGTAGAGAGGGTGCCGGCCCTCGCCGTTGACGTCGATCTTCTCGAACAGCGGGAACGTGACGCCGTAGGTCGTCGAGCAGAACGTCTGGATCTCGTCCGCGCTGCCCGGCTCCTGCCCGGCGAACTGGTTGCAGGGGAACCCGACGACCGAAAAGCCCTGCTCACCGAAGCGTTCCTGCAGCCGCTCGAGACCGGAGTACTGCGGGGTCAGGCCGCACTTCGACGCGACGTTGACCACGAGCAGCGCCTTGCCGGCGAACTCGCCCAGCGAGCTGTCCCGCCCGTCGAGGGTCTTGAGCGGAATTTCGTGGATCCCCATGAAGGTCCCTTTCAGTCGTGCTTCAGTGCCCGGGCGTCGAGGTGCCCGAACGGTCCGTCGTCGGCGCGGTAGGCCGCGGCGAGTTCCTCGGCCCGCGCGCGATCGCCGCGGCGCAGCAGCCCGGCCAGCGCGTCGAAGCGCTCGGTGTGGACCGCCGCGCGACGACGGGCGTAGTCCGCGGCCGAGTCCTTGGTGACCATGAACGCCCAGTCGCTTTCCAGCGCCAGCATCGCCTCGGCGACGGCCTGGTCGGCGACGTTGTCGCGGGCCGTGGTCGCCAAACCGGCAACGAGGTCGAGCAGCCGCTCCTGCAACGCGCTGTTGGCGGCGACCATGTCCTTGACCTGCTCGCCGTCCCACACGCGCCAGTCCTTGCCGGATCCCCACGACGAGGCGGGCAGGTCGATCGGCTCGCCGACGTGGCCGGCTTCCATCGCGCCCTTCAACGTCGTCACCCGCACCCCGGCCTCGGGGAGCGCGCGCAGCACGCCCTCCAGCCACGCCGGTCCTTCGTGCCACCAGTGCCCGAACAGCTCCGTGTCGTACGCGGCGACCACGAGCGCCTCACGCCCGTGTTGCCGCTTCAGCGACCGCAGCCGCGTCACCACCGTCTCGACGAAGTCCTTGACGTGCGTCCCCAGCACGTCCGCGGCGAGCGCCGGATCGTACGGCGCCTTGTCCTGCGGCTCGACCGTCTTGCCGGTGACCCGCGCCGCCTTGAGGCCGACCTCGTGCTGCCAGGTGTGGAAGTCGCGGTAGGCGGCGTGGCCGGGGTAGCCGGCTTTCGGCGACCAGACGCGGTAGGTGACCTCGAGGTCCCGGCCGAACGCGAGCACGTCGGAGCCGCCGACCGGCCGCGCGGCCCAAGTGTCGCCGCGCAGCGACGGGCCGTCGACCAGGAACCGCCGCACGCCGGCGGCGGCGTAGTCGTTTTCCATACCAGGCGCGTAGCCGCACTCCGGCGCCCAGATTCCCTCGGGCCGCGTGCCCAGCCGCAGAGCCGTGTCGGCGAGGCCGGCATTCAGGGCGAACGCCCGCACCCGCGGGTCCAGCAGCGGCTGGAACGGATGCGCGAGGGGCCCGCCGAGCAGCTCGATGGTCGAATTGTCGACCAGGGACCGCAGGACCGGGGAGAAGCCGTGCCGCCACCGCGTCCCGAGCTCTTCGGCCGCGCGGACGGCGGTCCGGTGCTCGGCCGCGGCGAGCTCGCGCAACAGCGGGTCGCCGCGCCACAGCGTCGCCGCGTGCTGGGCGCGCAGCTGCCAGTGGCCGAGCCAGTCGTGGAACGCGCGGATGCTGTACGGGTCGTCGAGCTGCGCGGCGAGCACTGGCGTCACGCCCAGCGTGAGCACGTCGCGGCGGCCTTCGTCGGCGAAGCGCTCCAGGAGTTCGACCATCGGCAGGTAGGAATGCGCCCACGCCTGATAGAGCCACTCCTCACCGACCGGCCAGTTCCCGTGGTGCGGTAGCCACGGCAGGTGGCTGTGCACGACGAGGCAAAAGGTGCCCTCGCTCATCGGCGCACCGCCACGGCGATCAGGTCCAGGCTCGCGTCCAGGTCGTCGCCGTGGATGTCGAACCCGGTGGCCTCGATCGCGGCGACGTCGGCGAGCAGCGCGTCCGGCCACTCGGCCTGCCCCGGCAGCTTGCCCATGACCACGTCGAGCTGGGCGTCGATGATCGAGCCGCCGTACCGCTCGTCGAGCGCGCGCACGGCCTCGCCGTGGTGCAGCCCGTGCAGGGTCTCGACGTCGAAGCCGGCGTCGGTGAGCAGCCCGGCGAGCTCGGCCGGCGCGAGCTCGCGGGTGTGGAACGGGTTCAGCGGCGTGTCGCTGTCTGGGGTGAAGGTCAGCCGGTTCGGCGTCGTGACCAGCAGTTTGCCGTTTTCCGGTAACACCCGCCGACACTCTGCGAGGAAGCCTGCCTGGTCCCACAGGTGCTCGATGACCTGGAAGTTCGCCACGACGTCGACCGCGCCGTCCCGGACCGGGAGGAAGGCCAGGTTCGCCCGCGCGACGGCGACCTCGGGGTAGCGGCGGGCGACGTGTTCGGTGGTCGGGACGTCGTAGTCCAGCGCGAGCACCCGGCGGGCCGTGGCCGCGAGGAGGCTCGCGCCGTAGCCCTCACCGCAGCCGGCTTCGAGCACCGTCGCGTCCGCGCAGTGGGGGAGCAGGGCGGCGTACGCGGCTTCGTGGCGCCTGAACCAGTAGTTCTCCTCGGCGATGCCGGGGACGGTCCGTTCGCCGGTCAGGTGCAGCGCCTCGGCCCGGGTGGCTGGGGTGGTCACCTCCGCGACCCTAGCGGGTGTCACATCCGGTCCGGCCCTCTCGTTCCGTGGTCATGCAACGGACCATCACCCGCGTACTGCTCGTCTTCTTCGGCCTGGTCGAGGCCGTGGTCGGAATTTGGCCACTGGTCTCACCCACCGGCTTCTACCAGGACTTTCCCGGCTTCCGCACCGGCTGGGTGGCGATGGACGGGCCGTTCAACGAGCACCTCCTGCGCGACTTCGGCGGCCTCAACCTGACGCTCGCCGCGCTCCTGATCGGCGCCGCCGTGATCGGCACCACAGCGGTCGCGCGGCTCGCCGGCGTGGCGGGGCTACTGTTCGGCCTGCCGCACTTTCTCTAACACCTCGGCCACGTGTCGCATTTCGAACCAATCGACCAGGTGCTGATCATCGCGACGACCGCGCTGGGCGTCGTGGTCCCGCTGGTCGTGCTGGCGGTCCCGGGACGCCGGGTCAGCCCACCGGCGACACCGTGATGCCGAGCGCACCGGGGCCCAGGTGCGCGCCGATGACCGTGCTCGCTTCGACGACCATGCTCTCGGCCATCGCGGGTACCCGGCGTTCGATCTGCCGGCCGATCTCCAGCTCGTGGTCGCTGGCGCCGAACCGGGTCACGGCGATGTCGGCGCGGAACCCGCCGGACTTCTTGACCGCGAGATCGACCATCTTGGCCAGAGCGCGCCGCGTACCGGGGACGCGGGCGAGCGGTGCGACCTCGCCGTCCTTGACCGTGAGCAGCGGTTTGATCGAAAACGCGCTACCGAGCATCGCCTGCGCGGCGCCGATCCGGCCGCCGCGGCGGAGGTACTCGAGGGTGTCGACGTAGATGAACTCGGTGCTGGTCGCGCACCGGCGTTCGGCGGCCTCGATGACCCGGCCGGCGTCCCCGCCGGCCGCGGCCGCCCGTGCGGCGGACACGGCGGCGAAGCCGAGGCTCATGCCGGTGGTCCGGCTGTCCAGGACGTGCACCGGGATGCGGACCTGCTGGGCGGCCTCCCGGGCCGCGCGGACGGTGTCGGACATGCTGCCGGAGATGTGGATGCTGACGATCGCGGTCGCGCCGGCGGCGGCCGCTTCCTGGTAGGTCCAGAAGAACGCCCCCGGGTCCGGGGGCGCCGTGGTGATCACCTGCCCGGCTCTCATGGCGTCGATCACTTCGCCGCGGTCGAAGCGGTTTTCGTCGTCGTAGTGGCTACCCAGGCTCAGCTGGATCTGGACGACACCGATGGCCCAGCGAGAAGCGACGAGGTCGGGCAGGCAGGAGCTCGAGTCGGTGATGACGGCGATGCGCGCGGGCATGGTGGGGGAGGTTAATGCCTGACACCCACCACCAGTAGGCCGTGGTTGGTCCGATCGGACGAACGGCAGTTCGGGTGGGGTAACCGGTCGACTACCGGGACGATGGTCCCAATAGATTGCGCATCCAGGTGAATGGCGTCACCTCGACGGGTCCTGCGCGCCGATTGGCCCTAATCTACCGGCCAGTAGAGCACTGTCCCGTGGTCGACCGCGGGCCACGAACCGGGAGGTCGAAGCAGACCCATGACCAACATCGTCGTCCTGGTCAAGCAGGTACCGGACACCTACTCGGAGCGGAAGCTCAACGGGTCCGACCACACCCTTGACCGCGAATCCGCCGACGCCGTGCTCGACGAGATCAACGAGAAGGCCGTCGAAGAGGCGCTGAAGATCAAGGAAGCCGGCGAGGGCGAGGTCACCGTGATCTCGGTGGGCCCCGACCGCGCGACCGACGCCATCCGCAAGGCGCTGTCCATGGGCGCCGACAAGGCCATCCACGTCTCCGACGAGGCCCTGCACGGCTCCGACGCGATCGCCACCGCCAAGGTGCTCGCCGCCGCGATCGGCAAGGTCGAGGGCTTCGACCTGGTCATCGCCGGCAACGAGTCGTCCGACGGCCGCGGTGGCGCCATCCCGGCGATCCTCGCCGAGCTGCTGGGCCTGCCGCAGGTCACCTACGTGCGTGAGCTGACCGTCGACGGCTCGACGCTCAAGGCCACCCGCGAGACCGAGGACGGCCTGACCCACCTCGAGGCGAGCCTGCCCGCGATCGTGAGCGTCGGCGAGAAGATCAACGAGCCGCGCTACCCGTCCTTCAAGGGCATCATGGCCGCGAAGAAGAAGCCGGTCGAGACGTTCACCATCGCCGACCTCGGCGTCGACGCGGGCGAGGTCGGTCTCGCCAACGCCTGGTCCGCGGTGACCGAGTCCTCGCCGAAGCCGCCGCGCACCGCCGGCGAAAAGGTCGAGGACGAGGGTGACGGCGGCACCAAGGTCGCCGAGTACCTGGTCGGCCAGAAGCTCATCTGACAACGGCTCTTCGAGGAGGAACAAGAACATGGCTGAAGTACTCGTCCTCGTCGACCACGTCGACGGTGAGGTCAAGAAGGTCACGCTCGAGCTGCTGACCGCCGCCCGCGCGCTCGGTGAGCCGTCGGCCGTCGTCGTCGGCCCGACCGGGACCGCCGCCAAGGCGAAGCAGTCGCTGGCCTCGCACGGCGCCGCCAAGGTCTATGTCGCGGAAGGCGACGACGCCGCGAACTACCTGGTCACGCCCAAGGTCGACGTGCTCGCCGCGCTCGCGCAGCAGGCGTCCCCGGCCGCCGTGCTCGTCACCGCCAGCGGTGAGGGCAAGGAGGTCGCAGCCCGCCTGGCCGTGCGCCTGGGCTCCGGCCTGATCTACGACGCCGTGGGCGTCAACGGCGACGGCGTCATCGACCAGTCCATCTTCGGTGGTGCGTTCTCGGTCAAGTCCAAGTCCGCCAAGGGCGCGCCGGTCGTCTCGATCCGCCCCGGCGCGGTCGAGGCCGAGCCGGCCGAGGGCGCGGCGGCCGAGGAGACCGTCGAGCTCCCCGCGGTCGACGCGGCCAAGGCGACTCGCATCACGGGCGTCGAGCCGGTCACCGGCGGCGACCGCCCGGAGCTGACCGAGGCCTCGATCGTGGTCTCCGGTGGCCGCGGCGTCGGCTCGGCGGAGAAGTTCGACGTCGTCGAGAAGCTGGCCGACTCGCTCGGCGCGGCTGTCGGCGCCTCGCGTGCCGCTGTCGACTCGGGCTACTACCCGGCGCAGTTCCAGGTCGGCCAGACCGGCAAGACCGTGTCGCCGCAGCTGTACATCGCGCTCGGCATCTCCGGCGCGATCCAGCACCGCGCCGGCATGCAGACGTCGAAGACGATCATCGCCGTCAACAAGGACCCGGAGGCGCCGATCTTCGAGATCGCCGACTTCGGCATCGTCGGCGACCTGTTCAACGTCGCGCCGCAGCTGACCGAGGCGGTCGAGAAGCGCAAGGGCTGATTCCCCAGCTCGCAGGGGCCTTCCGGGACTTCCCGGGAGGCCCCTCGCGCGTTTTCGGGACCTGAGAGAAGCCTGAGAACCCGCCATTAACTGAACGTGCACTAATCGGTCATCGGATGGCACTCTCCGCGGCTTCCAACGCGCAGGTACACCTTGACCATGACGACGTCACAGCTCCTCGTCAGCACTGATCAGGCGGGTGCCGAGCTCCCCGCCGACGCCCCCCGGTACTCGCTTCTCGTCGCGCACGCGAACGACGAAGTGGTCGCGGCGCAGAAACTGCGCCACCGGGTTTTCGCCGAGGAAATGGGTGCGCGCCTCCACTCCCCGCGGCCCGGTCTCGACGTCGACGAGTTCGACGAGTTCTGCGACCACCTCGTCGTCCGCGACGACAACACGGGCGACATCGTCGGCTGCTACCGCATGCTGCCGCCGGAGCGCGCCGCCCAGGCCGGGAAGCTCTACGCCGACAGCGAATTCGACCTGACGGCGATCGACGGCCTCCGCCCGTCGCTGGTCGAAACCGGCCGATCGTGCGTGCACCCGGACCACCGCAGCGGCGCCGTCGTCAGCTTGGTCTGGGCCGGGATCGCCCGCTACATGCTCTTGTCCGGCCACCGCTACCTCGCCGGCTGCGCGTCCGTCCCGCTGGTGGACGACGGCTCCTTCGCCGCCGGCGTGTGGGACGTCCTGCGCGCCAAGCACTACTCGGACGAGGGCACGCGCGTCACGCCGCTGATCCCGTGGGACGCCTCGGGCATCGAACGCCCGGCGCGGCCCACGCTGCCGCCGCTGATCAAGGGCTACGTCCGCCTCGGCGCCAAGGTCTGCGGACCGCCCGCGCTCGACACCGACTTCGGCGTCGCGGACTTCTTCGTCCTCCTGGACCTGCACAACGTCGACGAGCGGTACCTCAAGTTCTTCCTCGGGACCCAGGGATGAGCCACGCCTGGATGCCGGCCTCGCCGTGCGGCGACGGCTGCCTGACCACCGACGACCCGGTGGTCGGCCTTCCCCGACGGATCCTGCGCTTCGCGGCGGCGATCTCGGTCGTCGTCGCGGCGCTGGTCTCCGCGCCGCTGCTGCTGGTCGCCCCGGGCCGCCAGCGCCTGCTCCGGCTGATCTTCCGCGGCATGCTGCGGGCGTTCGGCGTCCGGTTGGACATCCGAGGGGGCGCCGACTTCCTGACCGCGCCCGCCGGCCGTGGCGCGCTGGTGGTCAACAACCACATCTCATGGCTGGACATCGTCGCGATCAACGCCCTGCGGCCGATGCGCGCACTGGCCAAGAAGGAGATCGCGGGCTGGCCGGTGCTCGGCGGCCTCGTCCGCCGAGGCGGCAGCATCTTCCTCGACCGCGAGCGGCTCACGACGCTGCCCGCCACGATGGCGGCGCTGGCCGACGCCCTCCGGACGGGTTCCCTGGTCAGCGTCACCCCGGAAGGCACGACGTGGTGCGGCCTGGCCTCGGGTCGCTTCACGACGGCGACGTTCCAGGCGGCCATCGACGGCGGTGTCCCGGTGCGTCCGATCGCGCTGCGCTACCGCCTCGCCGACGGCCGCGAGACAAGCCGCCCGGCGTTCATCGGACCGGAGTCGCTGATCGCGTCCCTGCGCCGGGTCGCGGCCCTGCGTGGTCTCGTACTCGAGATCCACGTCTGCCCGGAGATCGCCCCGGGCCGCGCGGAAACCCGCCGCGAACTGGCCGCCCTCGCCGAGTCGGCGGTCCACTCCGCGCTGGGCACGGTGCAGATCCCGGTCCAGCAGCGCCGCCGGACGCCGCGCCGTCAGGCGGCCCCACTGGCTTCGCCTCCCGCGAAGTGATCCGGGCCCTGTCGCCGCGATCCGGCGACAGGCCCGGATTGGCCCCTCGCTCACCCGACGGCGATGGTCAATTTTCCGCCAGGGTGCCCGCCCTCGCTTTCGACCTGCGCCGCGGCCGCCTCGGCCAGCGGATAGCTCTTGCCCTGCGCGATGCCGACCCCGCGATCGGTCACCCAGCCGGCGATCCCGGTGAGGACCTCCCGGGTCTGCTCGCCCCCGCTGGAGAACGGGATCCCCAGCTCGAACGCGGCGGCATCGGCGATGGTGACGACCCGGTCCTTGCCACCCCGCAGCTCGACGGACCCCGGCAGCACCCCGTGCCCGGCCGCGTCTAAAACGGCGTCGATCGGCCCGGACGCCGCCTCGCAGACCCGCTCCACCCAGCCGTCGCCGTAGAGGACGGGCACGACGCCCAGCGACTTGAGGTCGTCGAGGCTCCGGCTTCCCCCGGTCCCGACGACGGTCACCCCCTGCGCAACGGCCACCTGAGCGGCGAACCGCCCGACCGTGCCGCTGGCGCCGTGGAGCAGCAGCGTCTCGCCCTCACGGACCCCGAGCAGCCCGAGGACGCGAAGCGCGGTCTCGCCGGCGACAGGCAGCGCGGCGGCATCCGCCCACGAAAGGCTCGCGGGCTTCGGCGCGATCGTCTGCGCGAGCGCGTACTCGGCGTAGGCGCCGGTCTCCGACCAGCCGAACACTTCGTCGCCCACGGCGAAGTCCGCGCCCTCCCCGACGGCGTCGACGACGCCGGCGACCTCGAGGCCCGGGATGTGCGGGAACGGGACCTGGAAGTTCTGCTGCATGGCGCCGTTGCGGATCTTCCAGTCGATCGGGTTGACCCCGGCGGCCCGCACGGCCAGCCGAACCTGCCCCGGGCCCGGCTCCGGCGTCGGGACGTCGGACAGCTGCAGGACTTCCGGCCCGCCGTATGCGGAGAAGGTGATCGCTCGCATGGTGATGTCTCGCTCCTTGGTTCGTGACCTTCGGTTCGAATGTCCTCCCCGGGAAGTCAACTCGCCCGCCGGAGCCGCCGAACCGTCCGGACGAGCAGTGTTCACTAGCCGGACGAGCAGGTCGCCGGATCCTGGTCGCGCCTACCTTGGAGGCCATGGACGCTTCCTGGTCGGATCCGCGACACGTGCTGGACGTCGTCGAGCACCTCCTGTCGGCACCGCGGCCCCAGTTCCTCAGCCGGTTCACCGCCGAGCTGGGCAAGCTGATCCCGCACCGAGCGGCGGCGATGCAGACGGGCGACTGTCCCCGCAGCCCGCTCAAGTCCATCGGCGACGAAGCGATCACCCAGGCCGTGACGAGTGTCGAGCTGCAGCGGCTGGCCGACCGCAGCGAGCCGGACAAGGCCCTGCTGATCGACGGCGTCCTCGGTGGCGTCGAGCGCCGCCTGGTCCTGCTCGCTTCGACACCGGCGGTCGGCCAGGGCGCGGTGATCGCCGTGGTGCCGGAGGCCGCCGAGCCGCCGTCCGCCGAGCTGGAGCTGGCGGCCCGGCTGTGGCACATCGTCAGCACCGACGCGGGCCAGCGGGCGACGGATCCGGGGCCGGACGTCCTGGCCAGCAGCCTCGCCGCGGCGTCGGCACGCGCTCAGGCGATCACCGACCTCGGCCAGACGCACGCGGCAACCCTGGTGACACTCCTGTCGGTCCTCCGCTCCGGCCGGCTCTCCGACGCCGTCGCCCGCCGCACCGCGGTCGACCTCGCCGCCGACGCCCTGCTCGAGCTCAAAGGCGTCGTCAACCGTGACCAGGCCCTGTCCGCGGAAGAGACGGCCGCGGCGTTCACCGTCCTCAAGACCCAGCTGGTCGACCTGATCCGGCACACGGAGGTCGACGTCGACCTCATCGACCCGATCGGCGACGCGTCCCTCCCGCAGGACATCGCCCACACGGCACGCACCCTGACCCGCGGCCTGGTGCTCGCGGCCTTGGACCGCCCCGCGACCACCCGCTTGAGGGCGTCTTGGCGCGTGGACGGCACGGTGTTGCGGATCACCGTCCGCGACGACTGTCCCGAAGTCGCCGACGCAGTCCCGCCCCGAGGCCTGACCGAGCGGCTCACGGCCTTGGGCGGCCACTGGGAGGTCGACGCCGTGCCGGCCTGGGGCACGACGGTCACCGCAGTCCTTCCGCTCGGCGTGGCCGAACCGCCGGAGCTGCGTCCGCTCGACCGGCTCAACCCGCGCGAACTGGAGGTCCTGTCGGGCATCTCCCAGGGCTTGCGCAACCGGCAGATCGCCGAACAACTGCAGCTCAGCGAGCACACGGTGAAGTTCCACGTCCGCAACATCCTCGACAAGCTGGACGTGACTTCCCGCGGCGAAGCGGCCGCGCTGGCTCGCGACCTGCCGCTGGAGCCGGTGCACCGGTCAGCCTGAGCCGCCTTGACCTCCAGCGGACTGGAGGTTGCACGCTGCTGATCATGGCCTCGACGATCGACTCCGCACCCCGTCGCCGCAGTGTGCTCTGGAGCGCGGAACACCGGCTGACCACGATCGCGCTGCTGCTCGTGGTCACTTTGGTCGCGTTCGAGAGCATGGGCGTGGCGACGGCGATGCCCACCCTGGTCGCCGACCTCCACGGGCTGTCGCTCTATTCGTGGCCGTTCACGATCTTCCTGATCTCCAGCGTGGTCGCGACGGTGCTGTCGGGCCGGATCGGTGACCGCCGCGGCCCGGCGCCGGCCCTACTCGCCGGGCCGTTGCTTTTTGCGGCCGGTCTCGTGGTCGCGGGGACGGCGACCGGAATGCCGATGCTCCTCCTCGGCCGCGCGCTACAGGGTTTCGGCTCGGGGCTGCTGCTCGTCTCGGTCTCGCTCCTGATCGCGCTGACGTTCACCGACCACGAACGCCCGGTCATCTACGCCGCGAATGCGGCCGCCTGGGTCCTGCCTGCGGTCATCGGGCCGTCGGTGGCCGGAGTCGTGACGGTCAGCATCGGCTGGCGCTGGGTCTTCCTCGGCTTGGTCCCGCTCGTGGCCGTCGGCGTGCTCATGCTGGTCGTGGTCGTCCGGCGCTTATCCGCGCACGAACCTGCCCCGGGCGGCCGACGGGCGAGCGTGGCCCAAGCGATCATCGCCGCACTCGGCGTCGCGGCGTTGACCTGGGCGGCTCAGCACCAGTCGCTGGTCGCGCTCGGCTACGGCGCGGTCGGGCTGATCGCGCTGGGTTACGCGCTCCGCACCCTATTGCCGGCCGGGACGTTGACTGCCCGCCCTGGCCTGCCGACGGTCATCGCTTCCCGAGCCCTGATCGCCGGGGCTTACGCCGGGATGGAGGCATACCTCCCGCTGACGATGAGCGCGGTCCACGGTTACAGCCCCGCTTTAGCGGGCCTGCCGCTGACGATCACGGCTTTGGGCTGGTCCGCGGCGTCGGCGGCCCAAGGCCGCTACCTCGGCTGGTCGAGGGAGGCATCGCTGCGTACCGGATTCTGGCTGGTCGCGGCAGGCCTGGTCTGCTTCGGCCTGGTTTCGCAGCCGTGGTTCCCCGGGTGGATCGCATTCGTGGCCTGCGCGGTGGGCGGCGCAGGTATGGGGATCGCGATGCCCGCGATCTCGGTCCTTCTCCTCCGCTACTCGCCCGAAGGCGAGCGAGGATTCAACACGTCAGCGATGCAGCTCGCGGACTGGGTCGGCTCCGCCCTGCTCATCGGCCTGGGTGGTGTGCTGCTCGGGGTGGTCGGCTCGGTTCTCGACCCGTCGCCGGCGATGGCCCTGCTCACGGTGGCATTGGTCGCTCTCGCGATGGTGGGTGTCCGGCTGACCGGGCGGTGGCCGTCAAAGGTGTGACAGCCCACTTCCAGAGCCAGGGTGGACTTCGTCACGCGCTGGAGCGGACTACCCTGGAACAGCGATGACCTATCTCGACCATGCGGCAACCACTCCGATGTTGCCCGAAGCCATAGCGGCGATGACCGAGGCGCTGTCCACCGTGGGCAACGCCTCGGCGCTGCACTCTTCGGGCCGGAGAGCTCGGCGGATGGTCGAAGAAGCCCGCGAAACCATCGCCGAGGCACTGGGGGCTCGGCCCTCCGAGGTGATCTTCACCGGTGGAGGCACCGAGAGCGACAACCTCGCGATCAAGGGCATCTACTGGGCCCGCCGCAGCGAGCGGAAGCAGCGTCGCCGCATCTTGTGCGGTGCCGCAGAGCACCACGCCGTGCTCGACACCGTGGAATGGCTCGAGGCCCACAGCGGCGCCGAAGTCACTTTGCTCGACGTCGACAGCCAGGGCCGGGTGTCGCCTGAAGGCCTCCGGGCGGCCATCGCCGCGGATCCCGAGGATGTGGCGTTGGCCACCGTGATGTGGGCAAACAACGAGGTCGGCACGATCAACCCGATCGCCGAGCTGGCGGCAGTGTGCGCCGAGTTCGACATCCCGTTCCACACAGACGCCGTCCAGGCCGTCGGGGCTGCTCCGGTGGATTTCGCCGCCAGTGGCGCCGCCGCACTCACCCTCACCGGACACAAGCTCGGCGGCCCATTCGGAGTGGGAGCGCTTCTGCTCGGACGTGACGTGCCTTGTGCCCCTTTGCTGCATGGCGGAGGCCAGGAGCGCAACGTCCGCTCAGGCACCTTGGACGTCCCGGCGATCGTGGGATTTGCCGCTGCTGTCCGAATCAGCGTCGCGACCCGACCTGAGTACGCGAAGCGCGTCGAGGAACTCCGGGACGAGCTCGTCGAGGCTGTCCAACGCGAGGTTCCCGATGCCGTACTGAACGGTGGAGACGGCGAAAGGCTGCCCAGCCATGCCCACTTCACTTTTCCCGGGTGCGCTGGAGACAGCCTGTTGATGCTGCTCGACGCCAAAGGCATCGAATGCTCGACAGGATCCGCGTGCACAGCTGGCGTCGCCCAACCGAGCCACGTTCTGCTCGCCATGGGTGCCGACCCGGCGGCGGCTCGTGGTTCCCTCCGGTTCTCTCTCGGCCACACTTCCACCGCCGCGGACGTCGAGGCCGTGGCTGCGGAGATCGGTGGCGTCGTCATGCGCGCCCGGCAGGCCGGCCTCGCCGGAATGCGCAAGCAGACCCAGAAGCAAGAGGTGTAAGAAAATGCGGGTTTTGGCCGCGATGAGCGGAGGAGTGGACTCGGCGGTCGCCGCGGCGCGCGCGGTCGACGCCGGGCACGACGTCGTCGGCGTGCACCTGGCCCTGTCGGCCGAGCCGGGGACTCTGCGGACCGGCTCGCGCGGATGCTGCACGATCGAGGACTCGCACGACGCCCGGCGGGCCGCTGACATCCTCGGAATCCCTATCTACATCTGGGATTTCGCCGAGCGCTTCACCGAAGAGGTTGTCGAAACCTTCGTCGGCGAGTATGCCGCCGGGCGCACCCCGAACCCCTGCGTCACCTGCAACGAGAAGATCAAGTTCGAAGCACTGCTCGAAAAGGCGATGGCGCTCGGATTCGATGCGGTCGCGACAGGCCACTACGCGCGTCTCGCCGTGGTCGACGGTGTGCCTGAGTTACGTCGTAGTGCGGACAGCGGCAAGGACCAGTCCTACGTGCTCGCGTCGCTCACACCGGAACAGCTCAGCCACGCGATGTTCCCCCTGGGCGGATCGTGGAAGACCGACGTGCGGGCGGAAGCGGAGCGGCGAGGCTTGTCCGTCGCCAATAAGCCGGATAGCCATGACATCTGTTTCATTCCGGACGGCGACACCAAGAAGTTCCTGGAAAACCGGCTGGGGCAACGTCCCGGCGAGCTCGTTGACGCCGAAACGGGTGCGGTGCTCGGCCGGCACACCGGGGTGCACGGTTTCACGGTCGGCCAGCGGAAGGGCCTGGGCATCGACGCTCCGGCGCCGGATGGTCGTCCTCGATACGTTCTTTCGCTCGAACCGGTGTCGGGTTCCGTAAAGGTCGGCTCCGCGGCCGGGCTCGGCGTCAAGGTGATCGAAGCTGAGCGCGCGATCTGGCCCAGCGGCCGGCCGCTGACCGAACCCACCGAATGCGTCGTCCAGGTCAGGGCTCACGGAGGCATCGTGGATGCGGTCGCCGACGTGGACAACGACACCATGACCGTGCACTTGCGCGAGCCGCTGCGCGGAGTTGCTCCGGGGCAGGTCGTCGTTCTCTACCGACCCGATCCCGACGGTGGAGACGTCGTCCTCGGCAGCGCGAAGATTTCAGGCACCCGCTGATCACTTCCGCGGCCGGTTCGACCGTCGGCCGGGGTGCATTGATGGCGGCGTTGTCGATTGGACCTGGCCCGTCGGCGTAGTGACGTTGACAGTGCCGTCTGGCGTGACTTCGTAGTCCCAGCCAGGCAGTCCCGTCAGCTTGCTGTGCCGCGAGCAGAAGGTAACTGCCTGGTCTGCAATGCCTTCGGCCTCACCCTTCGCGGGAGTCGCTTTGACCCCGCAACTCTGTGCAGGACGGGTGCATCCCGGGTGCCGGCACTCTTGGTCGCGAACCCGGATGAACTCGTTCTGATCGATCGGGTAGCGCGTCGGCGACAGTTCGGCCGCGTGACCCGTTCGCGGGTCGGTAAGCACCCGGCGCAGCGTCGTGCCAGGGCCGCCGATGATCTGTCGAGCCAGCGCAGCCGCGATGGGTCCGCGACCGGACAATGCTGCCGGAGTCTGGTTGAGGCCGAGGTAGGTGGCCAGGTCGATGTGCAGGAAGACCTCGGTGCGTTCGCTCGGCCCTCCGGTACCGCTGAGCAGCAGATCGATGGCCACGTCTGCGCGGAGCTGGTCCAGTGTTCGCGGTTCGTCCGGCGTCTTCAACGCCCGGGCGGCCTGGTCGACGCGAGCGTAGGCGGCGGTCGCCTTCTCGGTAGGTGCATTGTTGACCGACAGATGGGTCACGCCGGTGTCCTGATGGTGCAGGGTGAGCCGCCGCTCGACGAGCTTCCGCTCATTGCGGAGCGCTGCGCCCTCGGGGTCGGCCTGTGCAGCTGCGTAGGCCGCGGCACGGCGGACCTGGGTGGCATTCCGGCCCGGAACGCGGTCCTCGAGCGTCTCGTCGACGACGCGCACATGGTCTCCAGACAGCCATGACGTCGCGTCGGTGACCTTCATGGCGCGGTAGAGGTCGAGCCGGCCGTCGTCCATCAGGTTCAGCATGCGGGGAAGGCGGGCGATCAACGCGTTGGCCGCAGAAACGATGGCGCTGGCGCGGTGTTCCGTTATGGACAAGGCCAACGCGACTTCGGATGACGCGCTGGGCGCCCGTCTCCGGCGTACGCTCAGGTCGGCGATCGCTCTCAATTGAAGTGCTTGCAGCTTCGAGATTTCCGCGTCGGTGTCGCGGATCAGATCGACGACCTGCTCGTCTTTCATGCGCTGCAACGTGTTCGGGTTGGCGCGAATCGATCGCAGCACGAAGGGGAGTACGAAGGGAAGCTCGCCGTCGGCGCTCTGGGTGGGTGCAGGGACGAGGTTGCGGATCGGTTGTGAAGATGTCATGAGCACGACGGTACGACGGCTCGCAAGGAAAGTCATCGAAAGGGAGCGAACGGTCCATTCGTGCCATTCGCTTGACGAATCGCCGTTGCTTCGGGATCGTGCGCAGGTATGGACATCCGCTTCGCGAACGAAGGAGTACCAGTGTCCAAAGTGGATGAGCGCAGCCGCTGTGTGCTTGATAGTCGTTGCTGCCTAGAGCTTGAGCTTGAATCCTGTGTGGCTGGGTACGAATCCGAGGCGCTCGTAGAACCGGTGCGCTTCTGCCCGGGACGTGTCCGACGTGAGTTGCACGAGGGCGCACCCGCGCCGCCGCGATTCGTCGATCGCCCAGCGGACGAGATCGGCTCCCAGTCCGGTGCCCCGATGGTCGGCGTGGATTCGGACGGCCTCGATCTGGCCTCGGAGCGCGCCGCGCCTGGCGAGGCCTGGAATGATCGTCAGCTGCAAGGTGCCGACCGGCTTGTCGTCGAACGCGACGACGATCAAAAGCTGATGGGGATCCGCGTCGATCTCGTCGAAGGCGCGTAGGTATGGGTCGAGGTCGCCGGGGTCGTCCCGGGCGGCGCCGAGTTGGTCGTCCGCCAGCATGTGCACGATGGCGCCGATGTCTTCACGCTGTGCCTTGCGGATGGTGTAGTCGGCCACGACGCCAGTATCACAGGACGCGGGTGAATCCCTGGTAGCTGTACTCGAAACCGAAGCGTCCGTAGAAGTCTCGTAGGTCGCCGCGGTTCAGCCCGGAGTCGAGATGGATGCGCGTGCAACCGCGCCGACGGGCTTCGTCGATGCCCCAGGTCAGGAGCGCGCTGGTCACTCCGCGTCGGGCGGCGCGGATGCCTTCGAGCAGGCCGCGGGGCGCGCCGTCCCAGGCGAGGCCCCGGAGCAGCGTCAGCTGTGCAGTGCCCGCGACGCCGTTGTCGTCCTCGGCGACGACCAGCGTGACGTGCGGAGTGTTCATGAGTTCCCGGAGCGCGACTGCCAATGGTTCGCCCGGAGCGCCGAACAGGCGTACGAGCGCCTCGATGTCCGTTGCCCGGGCGCGTCTGATGACCTCCATTTCACCCAGTATGCAGCAGGTTGGAGGGTGGGCCTAGCTGCAACGGGGCGGCTACGCGCAGTGCTGACCGCGTGTCTCAGGGCAGCGCGTAACGGCGAATGCCGTCGACAACCTGGGCCTTCAGTTTTCCTTGCGACACTAGGAGGTCGAGGTGCGCCGCGGTTTCCAGGACCGCGAGCATCTGATTGAACGAGTCCATTTCGGACAGTTTGCGGTTGCGGCGGGTCCAGCCGATCCGGTGCGCGGCCTCGTACGCGCTGGTCGCGCCGGCCACGATCTGCGAGGCGATCGTCTCGAGCCGCTGACGGTGGTGTTCCAGCAGTTCGTCGACCCGAGTGTGCACGCTTTCGGACACCGGGCCGTGCGCCGGAAGCATGCGGCGGTCCGGCATGGCCCGCACCAGGCGAAGGGAGTCGATGAAGTCGTTGAGCGGCAGCTCGGCCGGCACCGGCTGGAACCCGATCGAGGGCGTGATGTGCGGCAGCACGTGGTCGCCGGAGAACAACAGATCGGCAGTGTCGTCGACGAAGACGACGTGCCCGGAAGTGTGTCCCGGGGTGGCGACGACGTCGAATTCGCGCCCGGGCAGGATTGACCTCGGCCCTGGCGTCAGCCATTCGTCAGGAGCCTCCCAAAGGTTGGCTTCCGTGTGCCGGCGGTTTGTGCCGAACTGCTGGGCCAGCGCTTCCACGACTTCGCCGGCCCCGGCCTGGAACAACAGGTCGACCTGGGCTTCCATCGGCAGGCGGTCAGGATTGCCGGACGCCTTGAGCGACGGCTCTTCGTCCTGGCCGAGGGCGATCTTCGAGCCGAAGTCACGACGGAGGACCACCGCCTGCGAATAGTGGTCCCGGTGCACGTGGGTGACGAGGAACTCGCTGACGTCGGCGAGTTCGGCGCCGATCCCGCTCAGGGCTTCGGCAAGCTGTTGCCGCGCCACGGTCAACGCCCAGCCGGAGTCGACCAGGACCAGTTTCTCCCCGTCGGTGACCGCGTAGACGTTGACCGCGCGCAGGGCGTCGTTGGGCAGCGGCAACGGGATCCGGTAGACGCCGGACGAGACCTCGTAGATCCCGGGCTCGGTCCAGTTCCTGTCGCTGCTTTCCGGCAACGGTTCCACGGTGACCTCCGTCCCGGCGAGACTGCGGCGTCCCGGCCTTTCTTCACCCTGAGCCGTGCCGGGCCTGCTGTCCACCGGGAGGAGATGAGACGCCGGTCACTTGCTCAGTCGGTGTCCTGCTTCAAGGCGGTGTCGATCGTCAAGGCCGCGGCGACCACCATGCTGGCGAGCGGATCCGGCAGCGGGTGGGGGATCTCTACGACGTAGTTGTCGGCCGTGGTGAAGGCGGCTTTGAGGAACCCGCCCCAGGTCTTGGTCACCCGGGCGACCTCGGTGCCGGCGTGGTCGCGAATCGAGAAGTTCCAGGCGCGCCAGTTCTCGGCGAAGATCCCGCCGACCGTCTGGCCGTCGACGATGAAGCCGAACCGGATCTTGCCGAAGACGTTCTCCTGGACGATCTCGCCGATCGGCGTCTCGTCAGCGCGGGTGACCAGGAACCGCGACTTGAACACCTTCGCCGGCCGGGTCACCTTGAGGACGGTGCTGTGGTTGGCGTCGCGGACCTCGAACTTGTGGTTCAGGAACTGGTCGTAGTTGGTCAGCAGCCGGATCGCCTTCTTCAGCGTGCTCTGGCCTACCTCGACGACCCCGCCGAGCTGGTTGCCGTGCTGGTCGAAGACGCCGAATTCGTTGGCCATCTCGATCAGCTTGGCGCGCTGGTTGACCACGAGCACCGGTTCGCTGAACAGGGTTCCGCCCCCGGCGCGCGTGCCGCCTCGGCCGCGTGTCGCGCGATTGACCTGGTTCTGGATCCGGGCCGGGTCGTGGGCGCGCTCGATGTCCAGCTCGATCGGCTCGGAATCGCTCGGCGGTGGGAAGGCATGAGCCGGCCGGGTGTCGGCGGTCCAAGCCTGGCCGTCCCACCATCGGTGCAGACGGGGGTCCCGCGCGTCCGGGTACCAGCCCGGCTGCGGTGGCGAACTCGTCATGGCCGGTCAGCCTAACGTCGCGGACGAGCTCATGGTGCCAGTCAAGGGAAATGCGGTGAATGTCCGCATCGCGGTGCCCCGGCCGGTGTTCGTCCTCGGAGATCGACCAGAATCGGTGGTCGTGAGTGAGCGAATCTGGCCCAGTGGAGCCGCGACGGCGATCGGCTCGATGCCGGGCACCGATCCAGCCGAAGCGGCCGCAGTCGTGTTCGGGGAACTGCCCGACTTCCCGCACCTGCCCGAGCTGCCGGCTCGCGGCGTCGGCGCGGACATGCTCGGCCGGACCGCCGCCCTGCTCGTCGACCTGGCCGTCGACGTCGTGCCGAGTGGTTACCGCGTTGCCTCCCGGCCAGGGCACGAGCATCGCCGGGCCGTCGATCTGCTTCGCTGGGATCTCGACGCCGTGCAAGAGGCGCGTGAAAAGGCCGGTGTCACGCCGCCGGTCTTCAAGGTCCAGGTGGCCGGGCCGTGGACCCTCGGAGCCGGAATCGAGCTGCCCCGGGGGCATCGGGTGCTCACCGACCGCGGGGCCTTGCGAGACTTCACGTCGTCCCTGCTGGACGGCCTCGCGGAGCATGTCGCGGAAGTCCGAGCCAGGACCGGCGCGCCGGTGGTGGTCCAGTTCGACGAACCGTCGTTGCCCGCGGTGCTGGCCGGCAGCCTTTCGACGCCGTCCGGATACGGGAACGTCGCCGCGGTGCCGGCGCCCGAGGCTCGTCAGCTGCTCACCACGGTCATCGACGGCGCCCGGCGGATCACCGATCGCCCGGTGATCCTGCACTGCTGCGCTGCAAAACCGCCCCTCGGTCTTCTGCGCGAGGCGGGAGCGGACGCCCTGGCCTTCGACCTCGCCGCGCTCGACGGTGCCTCCGCCGCGTTCCTCGACGAGATCGGCGAAGTGTGGGACGGCGGGGCAACGCTGTTCCTCGGCGCGGTGCCGGCCACGGCGTCCGGGGCCGCACCGAGTCTGAAGGACGTCGGTGAGCCGGCGTTCCGGCTGGCCGACCGGCTCGGATTCAACCGCAGCGTCCTCGCCGAACGGGCGGTGCCGACGCCCGCCTGCGGTCTCGCCGGTGCGACTCCGGAATGGATGCGCCGTGCCCTCTCGCTCACACGGGACCTCGGCAAAGCCTTCGTGGAACCGCCGGAGGGCTGGTGACGAAATCCGGCGACTCACCGACGTTCGCCTTCGCTGGCAAGTAGCGTTGGCGAGGTAGCCGACCGAACGAGGACCACCCGAAACCATGCGTCTGTTCCGCCGCAAGAACGCTCCCGCCGATCCGCCCGACCCGCGCACAGCGTGGCCCGAGCAACCCGTGCCGGACGACCCGGCCGCCGCCGCGGAGGCGTTCTGGCACGGTTGGTTCGAGCTGCTCCCGATGGTGAGCGCGGCTCTCGGCGAGGGGGAGCCGCACCGCGTCGAGTATGAGCTCTGCCAGCTGGTCGAGGCGCTGCACCCGCGCCTGCACTTCTCGCTCGAACGTGGTCGCCAGGCGATCTACGCCCTGGTCGTGACCGGTCAGGAAGACCCCGAAGTACGGCCGTTCACCGACGCGTGGCGCGCTGCCGCGCCGCCGGACGACGCGATCTGGGAGTACCACGACTCGGTTCCACCCGTGCCCGATCCGACCGAAGTCACGGTCAACCTCGGCGAGCACCGGATCGCGCTGGCCGACGTCCGGGTCGTCGCGCAGGTGGACGACGACGAGCACGTGGTCGACGTCGCCGTTTTCCACCCACGCTTCGGCGACCTCGACGACGCGACCCGGCGGACCATGACCTTTCTGCCGCTCGACGCGACATTGGGTGAACGACTCGCCGCCGAACGGTTACGGCGCGTCGAGACCGCGGAGGCCGAACCGGCCGGCTCCATCACCCTTCTGGAGTTCCGTGAACTGGTCCGCGGACTGGGCAGCGGACCGGACGAAAATGTCGGTACCTCCGGCTAGGGTTACCACCCGTGAGCAGCACCGAACTTCCCCAGGACCAGGTTGCGGCGGTCGACGCCCCGGTGGCCGCGGAGGACGTCACCGACGTCCCGGCCGACGTGCGCGAGCGGCACAGCGCTCTCGCCGAGGAGCTGCGCGACCACCAGTTCCGCTACTACGTCCTGGACTCGCCGATCATCTCGGACGGACAGTTCGACGAGCTGCTGGGCGAGCTGCAGCGGCTCGAGGACGAGCACCCGGCGCTGGTCACGCCCGATTCGCCGACCCAGCGGGTCGGGGGCACGTTCTCGACGGAGTTCACCGCGCACGACCACCTCGAGCGCATGCTCAGCCTCGACAACGTATTCGACCCGGACGAGTTCCTGGCATGGGTGGAACGCGTCGAGAAGGAAGTCGGGCGCACCGAATTCCTCGCCGAGCTGAAGATCGACGGTCTGGCGATCAACCTCCTGTACGAAAACGGCCACCTGACCCGGGCGCTCACGCGCGGTGACGGCCGGACCGGCGAGGACGTCACGCTCAACGTCCGCACCCTCGACCAGGTGCCGCTGACGCTGGCAGGCACCGACGAGTTCCCGGTGCCCACCCTGGTCGAGGTGCGCGGCGAGGTCTTCTTCCGTGTCGAGGACTTCCTCGAGCTGAACGCGAAGATGGTCGAAGCCGGCAAGCCGCCGTATGCGAACCCGCGCAACACCGCGGCCGGCTCGCTGCGGCAGAAAGACCCCAAGATCACTCGCGAGCGTCGGCTGCGGCTGATCTGCCACGGACTCGGCAAGCGCGAGGGCTTCGAGCCGCAGCGTCAATCGGAGGCCTACGACGCGCTGGCCGCGTGGGGGCTGCCGGTGTCGCCGCACAGCAAGGTTCTGACCTCGGCTGACGAGCTCACAGCGCACATCGCCTACTGGGGCGAGCACCGGCACGACGCCGAGCACGAGATCGACGGCGTCGTCATCAAGGTCGACCAGGTGGCGTTGCAGCGGCGGCTGGGCACGACCTCGCGCGCGCCCCGCTGGGCGATCGCCTACAAGTACCCGCCGGAAGAGGCGATCACCACACTGCTCGACATCCAGGTCGGCGTCGGCCGCACCGGTCGGGTGACGCCGTTCGCCGTCACCGAGCCGGTGACGGTCGCGGGGTCGACCGTGGCCAGGGCCACCCTCCACAACCAGGAGGAGGTCAAGCGCAAGGGCGTGCTCATCGGCGACCGGATCGTCATCCGGAAGGCCGGCGACGTCATCCCCGAGGTGCTGGGGCCGGTGGTGGACGCGCGCACGGGCGACGAACGCGAGTTCGTCATGCCCACCCACTGTCCGGAATGCGGTACCGAGCTCGCCTATCAGAAGGAAGGCGACAAGGACATCCGCTGCCCGAACACGCGGTTCTGCCCCGCGCAGCTGCGGGAGCGCCTGTTCCACCTGGCCGGGCGCGGCGCCTTCGACATCGAGGTCCTCGGGTACGAG
The DNA here is from genome assembly GCF_053601215.1 of Amycolatopsis sp. NPDC004772. Lineage (NCBI taxonomy): Bacteria > Bacillati > Actinomycetota > Actinomycetes > Pseudonocardiales > Pseudonocardiaceae > Amycolatopsis > Amycolatopsis sp. NPDC004772. The sequence goes on along the minus strand of NZ_JBSGBK010000004.1, from coordinate 79,212 downwards.
GCGGCGGTCGCGTTGCTCGACGCACGGGTCGTCGCCGACGAGGGCGACGTCTTCGATTTGAACGAAGACAGCCTCGCCGAAGTCGAACTGTTCCGGACCAAGGCCGGCGAGCTGTCGGCGAACGCGCGGAAGCTGCTCGCCAACCTCGATGCCGCGAAGGACAGGCCGCTGTGGAAGGTGCTGGTCGCCCTGTCGATCCGGCACGTCGGGCCGACCGCGGCGCAGGCGCTGGCCCGTGAGTTCGGTTCGATCGAGCGGATCGAGCAGGCCACCGAGGAGGAGCTTTCGGCGGTCGACGGCGTCGGCCCGACCATCGCCCACGCGACGCAGGAGTGGTTCGAGGTCGCTTGGCACCGGGAGATCGTCGAAAAATGGCGACGGGCCGGCGTGCGGATGGAGGAGGAACGCGACGAGTCGATCCCGCGCCACCTCGAGGGGCTGTCGATCGTGGTGACGGGCTCGCTCGACGGGTTCTCCCGCGACGAGGCGAAGGAAGTCATCATGGCGCGCGGTGGCAAGGCCGCTGGGTCCGTGTCGAAGAAGACGGCGTTTGTCGTCGTCGGGGATGCGCCTGGTTCGAAATACGACAAGGCGGTTCAGCTCAAGGTGCCGGTGCTCGACGAGGCCGGCTTCCGCGTCCTGCTGGAGCAGGGCCCCGAAGCGGCGCGGGAGGTGGCGCTGCCGACCGGCGATGAGACCGCCGCAGAAGAAGCTGGGGGAGCGGAGGGGTGAGTCGAGGTCCTCGTCGCAGTGGACGGAGCGGGTGAGGTGCTCGGCACCGTGACCGTCGTGCACCCGGGGTCCGAGTACGCCGAGATCTCGCGTCCGGGAGAGCTGGAGTCAAAGCCGTGTTCGACCGCGCACGCGCCCTGGGGCTCCGGAAGGTGGTGCTGAGCAGCCTCGACCGGATGCACAGCGCGCACCGGCTCTACGAGCGTCTCGGGCTCACGCGCCTGGCCGAACGGGACTGGCGGCCGTTCCCGAACATCACGCTCATCGCCTCTCAAATCGACGTCTGACCTGGGCCTTGTCGAAAAGGGACGAACCCGTGAAGGGTTCGTCCCTTTTCGACGACGCGCGAGGGCTAACCGTCGAGGACGACCGCGACGATGCCGGCGAGGTGGGCGAGTCGGGCGACCTCGGCGGCGCGGAAGTTCGGGCCGCCTGGCCGGGCGACGAGCAGTGCCTTGCCCGGCTTGCCGAGCGGGGTCGCGGCGAGCTCGGTGCCGAGCTCCTTCCACGTCTCCGGGATCCAGGCTTCCTCGCTGTCGAGGACCGTTGCGCGTTCCAGCGGCAGCCAGGGCAGGTCGGTGATCGGGGTCTCCGGGGCCGCGCTCGATGACGCCAGCCGGACCGCGCCGGTCTCCGAATGCTCGACGATCATCGCCCAGCCGGCGCGCACGATGCGGGGGACGCCCTCGGCGAGGATGTCGAGCCCGGACTTCGGCTGCGCGGCGATTTCCTCGACGAGCTCGAGCTCGCGGTGCGTGTCCAGGACGCCCGCGTAGGGACGGACCGCGTCCACTTCGACGCCCTCGACGCTCTCCGCGGCCGTGATCAGCGCGTCGGGCAGGCGGCCCGACGGGAGCTCGACCACCAGGTCGTCGACGGCGACCCCGCTGCCGCGCTCGACGACGTCCACGCTGAGGATGTCGGCGCCTACCGTGCCGAGCGCCGTGGCGACCGCGCCGAGGGTCCCCGGGCTGTCCGGAAGGAGGACCCGGATCAGGAACGACACCACGCGCCCCTCTCACCTCTGGCGTCCCAGCCTTGCCGTGGGACGCTCGATGCCGGTCGCCGATTGTGACAGACCCACCCGGCTCGCGGGACCTGCTGTCCGCCGGGCGGGATGTGAGCGTCGCCGGACGGCAGCCGGCCTGCGCCGGGCGTAACCCAGTCGAGTCCGCCCGCGCCGCCACCATAGACTTGCAGCTTCCGAGACAACCCGCACAGCACAACCCGGGAGTCACCCGCGTGCCCAACATTTCCCGAGACGAGGTCGCGCACCTCGCGAAGCTGGCCAGGCTGGCCGTGACCGACGACGAACTCGACGTCTTCGCCGGCCAGCTCGACCAGATCCTGGACTCGGTGGCCAAGGTGAGCGAGGTCGCCGCCGCCGACGTGCCGCCCACGTCGCACGCCGTGCCGCTGACGAATGTCTTCCGACAGGACGTCGTCGTCCCCGGGCTGACGCAGCAGCAGGCGCTGGCCGGTGCGCCGGCCGCCGAAGAGGGCCGGTTCCGGGTGCCGCGGATTCTGGGGGAAGAGCAGTGACCGAGCTCATCAAACTGACCGCCGCCGAGCTGGCGGGCAAGATCCACGCGCGCGAGGTGTCCGCGGTCGAGGTCACCCGGGCCCACCTGGACCGGATCGCCGAGGTCGACGACCACATCCACGCGTTCCTGCACGTCGACACCGAGGGCGCGCTGGCCGCGGCCAAGGCCGTCGACGAAGGCCTCGCCGAGGGCAAGGCGCCCGCGTCGCCGCTGGCCGGCGTGCCGCTCGCGCTCAAGGACGTCCTGACCACCGAGGGCGTGCCGACGACCTGTGGTTCGAAAACGCTCGAAGGCTGGCTGCCCCCGTACGACGCGACGGTGACGCGCAAGCTGCGCGAGGCCGGTGTCGTCATCCTCGGCAAGACGAACATGGACGAGTTCGCCATGGGCTCGTCGACCGAGAACTCGGCGTACGGCCCGACGCACAACCCGTGGGACCACGCCCGCATCCCAGGCGGGTCGGGCGGCGGCTCGTCGGCGTCGATCGCGGCATTCGAGGCCGCCATCGCCATCGGCACCGACACCGGCGGGTCGATCCGGCAGCCCGGCTCCGTCACCGGCACCGTCGGGGTCAAGCCGACCTACGGCGGGGTGTCCCGCTACGGCCTCGTCGCTTTTTCGTCCTCGCTCGACCAGGCCGGGCCCTGCGCGCGGACGGTGCTCGACGCCGCCCTGCTGCACGAGGTCATCGCCGGGTACGACCCGCGGGACTCGACGTCCATCGACGCGCCGGTGCCGCCCGTCGTCGCCGCTGCGCGCCAGGGCGCGAACGGTGACCTGAAGGGCGTCAAGGTCGGCGTCGTGAAGGAGTTCGGCGGCGACGGTTATCAGCCGGGCGTGCTGCGGTCGTTCGAGGCCGCGGTCGAGCAGCTGCGGACGCTGGGCGCCGAGGTCGTCGAGGTCTCTTGTCCGCATTTCGTCTACGCGCTGCCCGCTTACTACCTGATCGCGCCGAGCGAGTGCTCGTCGAACCTCGCGCGGTTCGACGCCATGCGCTACGGCCTGCGCGTCGCCGACGACGGCACGCACAGCGCCGAAGAGGTCATGTCGCTGACGCGCGAGAAGGGCTTCGGCGCCGAGGTCAAGCGGCGGATCATGCTGGGCACCTACGCGTTGTCGTCCGGCTACTACGACGCCTACTACGGCTCGGCGCAGAAGGTGCGCACGCTCATCACGCGTGACTTCGACGCCGCCTTCGAACAGGTCGATGTCCTCGTTTCGCCCACGACGCCGACCACGGCGTTCAAGATCGGCGAGCGCGTCGACGACCCGATGGCGATGTACCTCGCCGACCTGTGCACGATCCCGTCGAACCTCGCCGGCAACGCCGCCATGAGCGTGCCGAGCGGGCTGTCCGACGAGGACGGGCTGCCGGTCGGGCTGCAGATCATGGCCCCGGCGCTCGCCGACGACCGGCTCTACCGGGTCGGCGCCGCCTACGAGGCCGCTCGCGACGCCGCCGCCGGCGGGGCGCTCATCCACAAGGTCCCGGAGCTGGGAGGAACGAAGTGACTGCCGTGGCCGAGTTGATGGACTACGCCGACGTCATCGAACGCTTCAACCCCGTCCTCGGGCTCGAAGTGCACGTCGAGCTGAACACCAACACGAAGATGTTCTGCGGCTGCCCGAACGAGTTCGGCGGCGAGCCGAACACCAAGGTCTGCCCGACCTGCCTCGGACTCCCCGGCGCGCTGCCGGCGGTCAACGGCAAGGCCGTCGAGGGGGCCATCCGGATCGGTCTCGCGCTCAACTGCGAGATCGCCGAGTGGTGCCGGTTCGCCCGGAAGAACTACTTCTACCCGGACATGCCGAAGAACTTCCAGACGTCGCAGTACGACGAGCCGATCGCCTTCAACGGCTACCTCGACGTCACGCTCGACGACGGCGAGGTCGTGCGCGTGGAGATCGAGCGCGCGCACATGGAGGAGGACACCGGCAAGTCGCTGCACGTCGGCGGCGCCACCGGCCGGATCCACGGTGCCGAGCACTCGCTGCTCGACTACAACCGGGCCGGCGTGCCGTTGATCGAAATTGTGACGAAGCCGATCGAGGGCACCGGTGAGCGGGCGCCCGAGGTCGCGCGGGCCTACGTGAGCGCGTTGCGCGACCTGCTCCGCGCCCTCGACGTGTCGGACGTCCGGATGGACCAGGGTTCGCTGCGGTGCGACGCGAACGTCTCGCTGATGGCGAAGGACGCGACCGAGTTCGGGACGCGCACCGAGACGAAGAACGTCAACTCGCTGCGCAGCGTCGAGCGCGCCGTCCGCTACGAGATGACGCGGCAGGCGGCGATCCTCGCCGAGGGCGGTTCGATCAAGCAGGAGACGCGGCACTTCCAGGAGGCCGACGGCACCACGTCGTCGGGCCGGACGAAGGAGACCGCCGAGGACTACCGGTACTTCCCGGAGCCCGACCTGGTCCCGATCGCGCCGTCGCGTGAATGGGTCGAGGAGCTGCGCGGGACGCTGCCGGAGATGCCCTCGGAGCGGCGGAAGCGGATCCAGCAGGAATGGTCACTTTCCGACGAAGCCCTGCGTGATCTGCTGAACGTCGGTGCGGTCGACCTCGTCGCGGCCACCGTCGAGGCCGGTGCTTCGCCGGACGAGGCCCGCGGGTGGTGGGTCAACACCCTCGCCCAGGAGGCCAACGCGCGCGAGGTCGAGTTGACCGACCTGCCGATCACGCCGAAGCAGGTGGCCGAGGTCATCGGGCTCGTGTCGTCCGGTGAGCTGACGAACAAGCTCGCCAAGGAGGTCGTCCAGGGCGTGCTCGCCGGCGAGGGTGAGCCGCGGGAGGTCGTCGAGAAGCGCGGGCTGAAGGTCGTCTCGGACGACTCGGCGCTGCTCGCGGCGATCGACGAGGCCCTGGCGGCGCAGCCGGACGTCGCGGACAAGATCCGCGGCGGGAAGGTCGCCGCGGCGGGCGCCATCGTCGGTGCGGTCATGAAGGCGACCAAGGGGCAGGCCGACGCCAAGCGCGTGCGCGAGCTGATCATCGAGCGCGTCGGTTCCTGACGTTGCCGGGATTCGTCAAAAGCGTCACCTGGCGCGAGTGGCTCGGCCTGGCGGCCGGGCTGCTCGCGCTGGGGTCGACGTTCCTGCCGTGGACCACGCTGACCGCCACCAGGCCGGACATCGAAGACATCCTCGCGCAGCTGCCTCAGGGTGACGTCGTCCGCGACGCGTGGCACTCGAGCTTCTTCGCCTGGTGCCCGCCGCTGCCGTTGCTGCTGGCCGGGCTGGTCGTGGTCGTTTTCGGGCGAATCCGGACTGTGCGCGTCAGCGGGCTGCCGCAGCTGTGGCTGGTCGTCGCCGCGGCTTCGCTGCTGCTGATGGTGCTGGGCTGGGTCACGCTGGACTGGGAGTTCGACGCCGACCACCGCGGCATCTTCGAGGCCGCGGGGGTCGCCATCAGACCCGGACTGGGCCGGTTCGTCGGGTTGTTCGCGGCGCTGGTGTCCGGCGTCGTCGCTTTTCTAGACATGCGGGCGATGCGGGCGGAGAGCCGGCAGCCGCGGAAGACTCGCAGCAAGAGCGGCTGATCTTCGCGCCCCTTCGGTAAGAATCCTGCCGCTGGAGAATTTTCGACCGGGTTCGGGAGTCGTCCGACCGGTGAATCGCGCTCGTTGACAACGTTGACATCGTGGTCGGCCGTTGCGTGAGAAAGCGCTTTCTGGAACGGTCGGAGAGGCGCAGCCCCGCCGCGGAGATCGCCGCCTCCGCAGGTGGACGGGCTGCGCGGATCGGCGCTGCTGGGGCGTCGGAACCGTGGAGGGAGACCCCGGTTGGCTCAGGGAAAGCGCTTACGGGTGGCCGTCATCGGGACCGGGGCCATCGCGGAAAGCCACCGGACCGCCTTCGAGGTCCACCACGAAGACGTCGACATCGTGGCCGCCGCCGACGTCGACGAGGCGCGGGTCGCCGCTTTCTGCGCCGGGACCGCGCACGCCAAGCCCTACCACGATCTGGGCACCTTGCTGGCCGAGCAGGAACCGGACCTCGTGTCGATCTGCACGCCGCCGAGCCTGCACGTCGAGCAGACGAAGAAGGCCCTTGGCAATGGCGCTTGGGTCTGGTGTGAGAAGCCGCCTTGCCGGTCGCTCGCCGAGTACGACGAGATGACCGTCGCCGAGCGGGAGGGTGGGCCTTACGCGGCCTTCGACTACCAGCAGCGGTCCGGATCGGCCGCCGCTCACTTCCGGGAGCTGCTTGCCGACGGAGAGCTGGGGCGTCCGCTCGTCGCGCACTGCCAGACCACCTGGTACCGCGATGCCGCCTACTACTCGGTGCCGTGGCGGGGACGCTGGGAGACCGAGGGCGGCGGGCCGGCCATGGGGCACGGCATCCACCAGATGGATCTGCTGCTCCACCTGCTCGGCGAGTGGGCCGAGGTGCGGGCGATGACCGCGCGGCTCGTGCACGACGTCGAGACCGAGGACGTCTCGACCGCGCTCGTCCGGTTCGAGTCGGGGGCGCTGGCGACCGTCGTCAACAGCGTCCTCTCGCCGGACGAAGTCAGCCGGATCCGGATCGACTGCGAACGCGCCACCGCCGAGCTCAGTCACCTCTACGGGTACGGCGTCAAAGACTGGCGCTACACGCCGGCGCCGCATGTCGCCGAAGTGGACGTCGAGCGGTGGCACACCCCGGCCGCCGACGTCGACAGCTCGCACGCCGCCGCTTTTGCGCCGATCCTCGCCGCCTATCGGGCCGGGCGGCGGCCGCCGTGCAGCGGGGATGACGGGCGGCAGGTGCTGGAGTTCATCGCCGCGCTCTACAAGTCCGCCGCCACCGGGCTCGGCGTGCGCCGCGGGGAGATCGGGCCGGGTGATCCCTTCTACCGCTCGATGGCGGGCGACCAGGCAGGAGGCCGCGGATGAGCGCGCCGATCATGGTGACCCACCGGCATGGCGAGAGCGTGTCCGTCGAGGCGGGCGGCGTCCAGCTTATGTCCTATGTGTACAAGCCCGATCCGGTGGCCTTCGAGTCGCGCAAGCCCTACGCCCACCCGCTGCGGACCCTCGGCGGCCGGCACGTCAGCGGGTACCGGCCCGCCGACCACCGGTGGCACAAGGGGCTGCAGATGACGTCGAGCCACCTGTCCGGGCAGAACTTCTGGGGCGGCCACACCTACGTCCCCGGCGACTGGTACCAGGAGCTGCCCGACCGCATCGGCTCCATGCGGCACGACGGATTCGCCGCCTTCGCCGTCGAACGCGATCGGCTGGCCTTCACCGAGGACCTCACCTGGGTAGCCAACGGCGGGGACGAGTGGGCGCGGGAGCGGCGGGACATCGTCGTTCACTCGGTCGAGCCGGACGACGGGTCCTGGGCACTCGACTGGGCGATCGAACTGACCAACCTCCGTGACGTCCCGCTCGTCTTCGGCAGCCCGACCACCGCCGGCCGTGAGCTGGCCGGGTACACCGGCCTGCACTGGCGCGGGCCGCGGGACTTCGGCGGCGGGCAGGTGCTGGGCCCCGGGGATCTCGAGGGCGAGGCGATGATGGGCGCCCAGGCGCCGTGGCTCGCGTTCGTCGGCGAGCACGACGACGTCGATGCGCATTCGACGCTCGTCTTCGCCCATGCGCCCGAGAACGACAAGGCGATCCACGAGTCGCACTGGTTCGTCCGGGCCCAGGAAGCGCCCATGGTCGCCTTCTCGTGGGCGTTTTTCGAAGAATTCGACGTGCCGCCGGGCGAAGGCTTCGCCTACCGCTACCGGATCGTCGTCGCGGACGGGGCTTGGGACCGCGATCGGGTGACCGGCTACCTCGACGGGCACGGCTGGTCATGACCTACTTTCCGCTCCCGGGTGGCGTCGGCATCTCGCACCTGCGCGCCTACGACTGGGCGGCCGAGGACGGCGTCTGCGGCGGCAGTCCGCACGTCCACCTCGCCTGCACCGAGGCCTATGTCGTCACCGGGGGTCACGGGGCCGTCCAGACGCTGAGCGCCGGCGGCTATGCGGAGACGCCGCTGGAGCCCGGCGTGATCGCGTGGTTCACGCCCGGCACCGTGCACCGGATGGTGCAGGGCGACGGCCTGCGCGTCACCGTCCTCATGCAGAACAGCGGGCTGCCGGAGGCCGGTGATGCCGTCTTCACGTTCCCGCCCGATGTGCTCGCCGACCCGGCCGCCTACGCCGAGGCCGCGGCGTTGCCGAAAAACGACGACGCCGCTCGACAACGCCGTGACCTGGCCATTCGTGGGTATCTGCCGCTGCGTGACGCTCTGCGGGATGGCGATCCGGAGCCGCTGCGGGCGTTCCACCGGGCGGCCGTCGCGCTCGTCGCGCCGAAAGTCGCAGAGTGGGTACCGCGCTGGCAGGCCGGGGCGTTGCGGGCCGCCGAACTGACCGGTGCCCATCTCAAGGCGCTCGCCGACGGCGACGGGAGCCACCTCGACCGGTCCGGCCTGCGGGTCACGACTCCGTCGAACCCGGACGGTTACGGCATGTGCGGGCGCCGGGCCGAATACGACATCCCATGGGACGGATCCGACCAGGAAGGCTTGCAGTGATGAACCAGTCCAGCATCGGAGTGCTGCTCAACGGGGTGACGGGCCGGATGGGCTACCGGCAGCACTTGCTCCGGTCGGTCCTGGCGATCCGCGAGCAGGGTGGCGTCACCCTGCCGGACGGCAGCCGCGTGCAGCTCGAGCCGATCCTCGCCGGGCGCAACGCCGCGAAGCTCAAGGACCTCGCCGACCGGCACGGCCTGACCGCGTGGACCACCGACGCCGATTCCGCGCTGCAGGACGTCGACGTCTACTTCGACGCGCAGCTGACGTCGGCGCGCGAGCCGTCGGTGCGGGCCGCGATCGCCGCGGGCAAGCACGTCTACGCCGAGAAGCCCCTTGCCGAAAAACTGACATCGGCGCTGGAGCTGGCCGGGCTCGCGCGGGACGCCGGGATCTGCCACGGCGTCGTGCACGACAAACTGTTCCTGCCCGGGCTGCTGAAGCTGCGGCGGCTGGTCGACGGCGGGTTCTTCGGGCGGGTCCTGTCGGTGCGCGGCGAGTTCGGCTACTGGGTGTTCGAGGGCGACTGGCAGGAGGCGCAGCGCCCGAGCTGGAACTACCGCGCCGAAGACGGCGGCGGGATCGTGCTCGACATGTTCTGCCACTGGAACTACGTGCTCGAGAACCTCTTCGGCCGGGTCGAGGCCGTGACCGCGAAAGCGACAACGCACATCCCGCGCCGCTGGGACGAGCAGGGCGAGGCGTACGCGGCGACGGCCGACGATGCCGCGTACGGCATCTTCGAACTCGAATCGGGGGTCGTCGCGCAGATCAACTCCTCCTGGTCGACGCGGGTCTTCCGCGACGAACTGGTCGAGTTCCAGGTCGACGGCACCGAGGGCAGCGCGGTCGCCGGGCTTCGGCGCTGCCGCGTCCAGCACCGGTCGGCGACGCCGAAGCCCGTCTGGAACCCCGACCTGCCGGCGACCGAGCCCTTCCGCGACCAGTGGCAGGAGGTGCCGGACAACGCCGAGTTCGACAATGGCTTCAAGACGCAGTGGGAGGAGTTCGTGCGGGACGTCGTCGCCGGACGGCAACACCGCTACGACTTCTTCTCGGCCGCCCGGGGGCTGCAGGTCGCCGAAGCCGGGCTGACGTCGTCGGCCGAGGGGCGGCGGGTGGAGCTGAAGCCCCTCGCCTGAATCGAGCTGTCACGCGCTCGGGCGGAGCCACGCGGATCGGCCGGCCGGGCGCGCGACGACCGGTGCGGTTTTGCCGTGGTCGAATATCGGCGACGGCGGAAAACCGCAGGTCAGTCCTTGCCGTTGCCGCCGCCGGACGTGGCCGGAGTGATCAGCACGACGCGGTCGTCGCTGGAGACCGGGGTGCCGCCGTCCTTGTTGACCGTGCCCGCCACCGCCAGCTGCGGGTTGATCATGCTCATGCCGGCGAGCCGCCCGTACGTCACCGGCGGCTTGCCGGTCTTGCCATCGAGACTGACCGTCGGCTTGCCGCTGATCGCGCCCTCCGGGGTCACCGGCAGGTTCTGCAGGCTGCCCGCCAGTGACGTGCCGATCGAGAGCGAGCCGTTGGCGTCGACGAAGTCGGCGCAGCCCGCGACACCCGGCTTGTCCGGCCACGTCCACGCCGGCGTCGTCAGCGGCTGGCCGCCCTGGACCCGGTAGAGGGCGTCCTTGTCGGCGAGGTGGTCGGTGACCCAGACGCGCCCGCCGTCGGCCGACGCGCACACCCCGCCCGGCGAATGCAGGCCGGTCGCCACCACGAGCGCGCCGTTCGGGTTGCCCGCCGCGGCCTTGCCGGAGGTGTCGATCCGCAGCAGCTTGCCGGCGAGGGAGTTCGGGTCGGCCGCCGCGCCCGGGTTGCCCGCGTCGCCGGTCGCGACCAGCAGCGCGCCCCGGTTGTCGGTGCCGATCGTGCCGCGGTTGCCGGACGCGCCCTTCGGGATGCCGGTGACGACCGGCTTGGGCGCCTGGCCCTTGGCGAAGCGCACGACCCGGTTGTCGGTCGCGGTCGTGATGTAGGCGAAGACCAGCTGGTCTTCGACGTACGACGGCGACAGCGCGAGCCCGGTCAGGCCGCCGTCGCCGGCCGCCTGGACGTCGAGCTTCGCGAAGTCCGTCGCGTCCTTGCCGCCGGTGGCCAGCAGGACGCGGCCGCTCTTGCGCTCGCCGGCCAGCGCGCTCGGCGCGGAGCCGTCGCCGGGCAGGCCGGCCACCGCGGCGACGGTGTCCAGGCACGTCGCGATCACCGCCGGATCGAAGTCCTTGCAGCCCTGCGGCGGCGGCACGGGCGCGGCCGACTGGCCGGGCCGCGCCTGCTTGCCGTCGCTCCCGGAGTCCGCGCCGGGGCCCTGGACCTCGGGCGGCGACTCGGGGCTCGGCACAGGGGCGGGGCTGAACGTCTGGCCCGCCGCGGTGTCGTCGAACCGCGCGCACCCGGCGGGCAGCAGGACGCCGCAGGCCAGGATCGCCAGCAGGGCCGAGCGGTAGCGGGTGCGCATGATCCCCCAGCCTAGGGGCCGGTGCGTGAACCATGGGTGAGTACTCCTCGATTACGTTGGGGATCATGACGCTGACCGTGCTGGTGCCCGACGACGAGGGCCTGACCGTGCTCGCCGAGGTTCCGCGGGTCCTGCCCGTGCGCTACCAGTGGGGCGAGCCGGTGCCGCCCGAGGCCGCGAAGGCCGAAGTGCTCATCCCCGGCAAGCACCCGCCGGGGGAGCAGCTGTGGCGGACGGTGCCGAACCTGAAGCTGATCCAGCTGCTGTCCGCCGGCGCCGAGGACTGGGTCGGCAAGGTGCCCGACGGCGTCCTGCTCTCCACCTGCCGCGGCGCGCACGGCGGGAGCACGGCCGAGTGGGTCGTCGCCGCGCTGTTGTCCATTTACCGGAAATTGGACGTCTTCGCCGCGGCGCAGCGCGAAGGCCGCTGGGACCGGCAGACGGCGGACACGCTGCAGGGCAAACGCGTGCTCGTCATCGGCGCCGGCGACCTCGGACGGCACCTGCGGCGCCGGCTCGAGCCGTTCGACGCGCGCTGCACGATGGTCGGGATGACCGCGCGGGAGGGCGTGCACGGCGTGCGGGAGCTGCCCGGCCTGCTGGAGCTGCACGACGCCGTGGTGCTGATGGTGCCGCTGACGTCCCGGACCCGCGGGATGGTCGACGCGGAGTTCCTGGGGCGGATGCGCGACGGCGCGGTGCTGGTCAACGTCTCGCGCGGCGCCGTCGTGGACACGGACGCTTTGGTCGCGGAATTGACCACGGGCCGGTTGCGGGCCGCTTTGGACGTCACCGATCCCGAGCCGCCGCCGGCCGGGCACCCGCTGTGGACGGCGCCGGGGCTGCTGCTGACGCCGCACGTCGGCGGGGCGGTGCGCGGGGTGCGGGGGCGTTCGTACGCGGTCGCCGCGGCGGAGATCGCCCGGTACGCCGGTGGCGAGCTGCCGGACAACCTCGTCCACGGTGAATACTGAGCTCGCCAGGCCCGCGCGATTCCCCTAACCTGCGCGGGTGAGCAGTGGAGACGACTTTTCGCAGCAGCCCACCAGCCTCCTGTCGGGCGTCGAGGACGATCGGTCGGACGACACGCCGCGCCAGGGCGGGCTCGGCCTCGGCCTGCTGATCCTGCGGCTGGCGCTCGGCGTGACCATGGGCGCGCACGGGCTGCAGCACCTGTTCGGGTTGTTCGGCGGCCCGGGCATCGGCGGGTTCGCGCGGGTGCTGGAGACGTTCGGCTACCACAAGCAGACGACGCTGCTGTCGTGGATCACCGGCATCACCGAGGTGGCCGGCGGGGTGCTGGTGGTCGTCGGGCTGTTCACGCCGCTGGCCGCGGCCGGGCTGCTCGGGGTGGCGGCCAACGCGGTGTACGCGAAGTTCCACGGCGGGTTCTTCGAGGGCTCGGGGCAGGGGTTCGAGTTCGAGCTGCTGCTGGCGGCTTCGGCGTTGAGCCTGCTGTTCACCGGGGCGGGGCCGATTTCGCTGGAGCGGAACACGCCGTGGCGGAAACGGCCGTTGCCGCTGGGGCTGGTTTCGCTGCTGCTGGCCGCCGCGGCGGCCGTCGTGGTCATCGTTTTGACGAGGTAGCGACCCTGGGGACAACTCGGCGGCCTCGGGCAGCCCTGTGGACAACTCGGCTTCGGCGGGCGGGAACTGTCGGTCGGTTTCGGTAACGTTGAAATCGGGGGTCCCCCGAGCGGCGGGGGTGTGCTGGACGTGGAAAAGGCCGCCCCGGTGAGCCGGGACGGGCTTTTCGGGGACCTCGAGAACGCCGCGCCGGCGGACCGGGACGGGCTTTTCGGGGACCTCGAGAACGCCGCCCCGGCGGACCGGGACGGCCTTGTCGAAAGACTTACTTGTTCACGTCCCGGACCGCGCCCGTGTCCGCCGAGGTGGCCATCCGGGCGTACGCGCGCAGGGCCGCCGTCACCGGGCGCTGGCGGTCCTTCGGCTGCCACGGCCTCTCCGACGCCTCCATCTTCGCGCGGCGCTCGGCCAGGATCGCGTCGTCCACCAGGAGCTCCAGGCGGCGCTCGTGGATGTCCAGGAGGATCCGGTCGCCGTTCTCGACCAGGCCGATCAGGCCTCCCGCCGCCGCCTCGGGGGAGATGTGGCCCACCGAAATGCCCGAGGAGCCGCCCGAGAAGCGGCCGTCGGTGATTAAGGCGCACTTCTTGCCCAGGCCCGAGCCCTTCAGGAACGCCGTCGGGTGGAGCATCTCCTGCATGCCCGGGCCGCCCGCCGGACCCTCGTAGCGGATCACCAGGACCTCGCCCGGCTGGATCTCCTTCTTCAGGATCGCCGACACCGCTTCCTCCTGGCTCTCCAGGACCCGGGCCGGGCCCTCGAAGTGCCACAGGTCCTCGTCGATGCCCGCGGCCTTGATCACCGCGCCGTTCTCCGCCAGGTTGCCGCGGAGGATCGCCAGGCCGCCGTCCTTCGTGTACGCGTGCTCGACGTCGCGGATGCAGCCCTCCGCGGCGTCGGTGTCCAGGGACGACCAGCGGTTCGACGTCGAGAACGCCTGCGTCGTGCGCACCCCGCCCGGCGCCGCGTGGAAAAGCTCCACGGCGGAAGCGGAAGGCGACGATGCCCGGATGTCCCACGCGGAAAGCCACGACTCGAGATCACGCGAGTGGACCGACCACACGTCCGTGTTGAGCAGGCCGCCGCGGTAGAGCTCGCCGAGGATCGCCGGGATTCCGCCCGCTCGGTGGACGTCCTCCATGTGGTAGTCGGAGTTCGGCGCCACCTTCGACAGGCACGGGACCCGGCGGCCGATCGCGTCGATGTCGGCGATCGTGAAGTCGACCTCGCCCTCCTGGGCGGCCGCGAGGATGTGCAGCACCGTGTTCGTCGAACCGCCCATGGCCGTGTCCAGCGCCATCGCGTTCTCGAACGCCGCCTTCGACGCGATCGAGCGGGGCAGGACCGACTCGTCGTCGTTTTCGTACCAGCGGCGGCACAGCTCGACGACCGTGCGCCCGGCTTCCTCGAACAGCGCCCGGCGCGCGGCGTGCGTGGCCAGCGTCGAGCCGTTGCCGGGAAGCGACAAACCGAGGGCTTCGGTCAGGCAGTTCATCGAGTTCGCGGTGAACATGCCGGAGCACGACCCGCACGTCGGGCAGGCCGAACGCTCGACGACGGCCAGCCCGTCCTCGTCGACCTCGGGGCTCGCCGACGCCGCGATCGCGGTGATCAGGTCGGTCGGGGCCTGCGCGACGCCGCCCACGACCACGGCCTTGCCGGCCTCCATCGGGCCGCCCGAGACGAAGACCACCGGGATGTTCAGCCGCATCGCCGCGTTCAACATGCCCGGGGTGATCTTGTCGCAATTGGAGATGCACACCAGCGCGTCGGCCTGGTGCGCGTTGACCATGTACTCCACCGAGTCGGCGATGATCTCGCGCGACGGCAGCGAGTAGAGCATGCCGGAGTGGCCCATCGCGATGCCGTCGTCGACGGCGATCGTGTGGAACTCGCGCGCGACGCCGCCCGCTTCCTTGACCGCCTCGGCGACGATCTCGCCGAGGTCCTTCAGGTGCACGTGGCCCGGCACGAACTGCGTGTAGGAGTTGGCGATCGCGACGATCGGCTTGCCGAAGTCGCTGTCGGTCATGCCCGTGGCGCGCCAGAGCGAGCGGGCGCCCGCCGCGTTGCGGCCGTGGGTGGTGGTCCGGGAACGGAGAGGCGGCACGGGAACTCCCAGGTCAAAGGGTGGCCGGCGAAACTGGTAGAACCAATTTACGCTGCCGGGCGAAGCCCGTCCGTTGAGGGTGGGGGCGGGGACCGGGTTACGGCCGCGCCCGGCCCGCCGCGAGGGTTACTCGGCTGCCGGCGTCCCGGGCTTGATGTCCTCGTCCTGCAGCACCCCGCTCGGGTCCGCGACCAGGCCCTCGCTGACCAGCGACAGCACCGGCAGGTGCCGGGTCCGCACGGTCGGCAGCGGCACCTTCGTGTCGTCCTGCAGCACCGCCTGCACGCGCGCCCTCTTCGTGATCGCGAGCCCCTTCAGTGCCGACCACGGGATGTCGCGGTGGCCGAACACCGTGCGGACCGCCAGGCCCGAGCGCGTCGCGACGGTGCGGTGGCGGACCACGAACACCGCCAGGGCGATCGGGAAGATGTAGAGCCACTGCAGGTACGGGATCTCCCCGAGCGCGATCGGCGTCACGCAGATCGTCAGGAGGGCGATCGCCATGAAGGACGTGCGGGGGACGCGGAAGACGGCCTTCCGGCCTTCGTCCTGCTGTTTTTCGGCCACCCGGAAATGGTGCACCGCGCCGCGGAGCGGCCCGGACCCGGGTCGCGCCGGTGTGACCCACGTCCACCATGCGGACACACCATCCCGCAGAGTTGACACCCGGCGGGCGTTCGGTCTAGCGTCATCGCCGTGACACCGCTGACCGGCCTCGTACTTCCCAAGCGCGTCGACGCTTAGGGAAGACTTTCCGCTGCGTCGACGCGCGAACCCTCGTGCGACCTTACGGTCGGCGAGGGTTTTTTGTTGCCCTAGGGAAGCAATTCCCCGCCCCACCGCACCGATAGAGCTCAAAAAAGACCCGAACGAGTGACACCGAGACCCACGAGGCAGATCCGATGACCAGTGCGACGTCGCGCAGCGACGCGAAGCCCGGGCCGACGCCCGGAACGCCCGGAGCACGTCCGAAGCCGGCCCCACCGGCGGGAACGCCGGTGCGCGTCACCGGCGCCCAGTCCCTCGTGCGCTCGCTCGAGGCCGTCGGCGCCGAGGTGGTCTTCGGGATTCCGGGCGGCACCATCCTGCCCGCCTACGACCCGCTGCTGGACTCGACGAAGGTCCGGCACGTCCTGGTCCGCCACGAGCAGGGCGCCGGCCACGCCGCCACCGGGTACGCGCAGGCCACCGGCAAGGTCGGCGTCTGCATGGCCACCTCGGGCCCGGGCGCGACCAACCTGGTCACCCCGCTCGCCGACGCGAACATGGACTCGGTCCCGGTCGTGGCCATCACCGGGCAGCAGTCCCGCGCGCTGATCGGCACCGACGCGTTCCAGGAAGCCGACATCTGCGGCATCACCATGCCGATCACCAAGCACAACTTCCTCGTCACCGACCCCGCGGACATCCCGCGGACGATCGCCGAGGCGTTCCACCTGGCCGCGACCGGCCGCCCCGGCCCGGTCCTGGTGGACATCCCCAAGGACGTGCTGCAGGAGATGACCTCGTTCTCCTGGCCGACGGAGCTGCGGCTGCCGGGCTACCGCCCCACGCTGCGCCCGCACGGCAAGCAGGTCCGCGAAGCCGCGAAGCTGATCGCGAAGTCGCGGCGCCCGGTGCTCTACGTCGGCGGCGGCGTCATCAAGGCCGAAGCGCACGAGCAGCTCAAGCAGCTCGCCGAGCTGACCAACATCCCGGTCGTCACCACGCTGATGGCGCGCGGCGCGTTCCCCGACTCGCACCCGCAGCACCTCGGCATGCCAGGCATGCACGGCTCGGTCGCCGCGGTCGCCGCCATGCAGCGCGCCGACCTGCTGATCGCGCTCGGCGCCCGGTTCGACGACCGGGTCACCGGCCAGCTGTCCTCGTTCGCGCCGGACGCCGCGATCGTGCACGCCGACATCGACCCGGCCGAGATCTCCAAGAACCGCAAGGCCGACGTCCCGATCGTGGGCGACTGCAAGGAGATCATCGGCGAGCTCATCACCGCCGTGAAGGCGGAGTTCGACCACGGCGGCCGGCCGGACCTGGCCGACTGGTGGACCCAGGCCGACGACTGGCGCAAGACCTACCCGGCCGGCTACGAGTGGCCCGACGACGGTTCGCTGTCGCCGCAGTACGTCATCGAGCGGATCGGCGAGCTCGTCGGCCCGGACGCCGTCTACGCCGCCGGTGTCGGCCAGCACCAGATGTGGGCCGCGCAGTTCGTCAAGTACGAGAACCCGCGCACCTGGATCAACTCCGGCGGCCTCGGCACCATGGGCTTCGCGGTGCCCGCGGCGATGGGCGCGCAGTTCGGCGTCCCGGACACGCAGGTGTGGGCGATCGACGGCGACGGCTGCTTCCAGATGACCAACCAGGAGCTGGCCACCTGCGCCATCGAAGGCGCGCCGATCAAGGTCGCCGTTATCAACAACGGCAACCTGGGCATGGTCCGGCAGTGGCAGAACCTCTTCTACTCGGAGCGGTACTCCAACACCGACCTCGGCACGCACAAGCACCGCATCCCGGACTTCGTCCTGCTGGCCGAGGCGCTGGGCTGCGCGGGCCTGCGCTGCGAAACCAAGGAAGACGTGGACGCCACCATCCGCCGCGCGATGGAAATCAACGACCGCCCCGTCGTGATCGACTTCGTCGTGGGGAAGGATGCCCAGGTGTGGCCGATGGTCGCGGCCGGCACCGGCAACGACGAGATCATGGCGGTCCGGGGCATCCGGCCGCTGTTCGACGACGACGAGGTGTCGGTCGAGACGACCGAGGCCGCCGCGGAAGCCGCCGGAGAGGGTGAGCGCTAGAGATGAGCGTCCACACGCTGAGTGTCCTGGTCGAGAACAAGCCGGGTGTGCTCGCGCGCGTCTCGGGCCTGTTCTCCCGCCGCGGGTTCAACATCGAGTCCCTCGCCGTCGGGCCCACGGAGAACCCCGAGGTGTCCCGCATGACGATCGTGGTCGCCGTGGAAGAGCTACCGCTCGAACAGGTGACGAAGCAGCTCAACAAGCTGGTCAACGTGATCAAGATCGTCGAGCTGGAGCAGTCGACCGCCGTGCAGCGCGAACTGCTGCTGGTGAAGGTGCGCGCCGACAACACCGTGCGCAGCCAGGTCCTCGAAACCGTCCAGCTCTTCCGGGCCAAGGTGGTGGACGTCTCTCCCGAGGCACTCACCGTCGAGGCCACCGGGACGTCCGACAAGATCGGTGCGCTGCTGCGGATGCTGGAGCCGTATGGCATCCGCGAACTCGTGCAGTCCGGCATGGTCGCGGTCGGGCGTGGCGCCCGGTCCATCACCGCGACCTCCCCGCGCTAAAAGCAAGTAAGTCAGGAAAGGAAGCAGTACCCCCATGGCAGTGGAAATCTTCTACGACGACGACGCCGACCTCTCGATCATCCAGGGGCGCAAGGTCGCTGTCATCGGCTACGGCAGCCAGGGCCACGCCCACTCGCTGAGCCTGCGCGACTCCGGCGTCGACGTCCGCATCGGCCTGCCCGAGGGGTCCAAGTCGCGGGCGAAGGCCGAGGAGCAGGGCCTGCGCGTGCTCACCCCGGCCGAGGCGTCGGCCGAAGCCGACCTGATCATGATCCTGGCGCCGGACACCAAGCAGCGCTTCATCTACGAGCAGGACATCGCCCCCAACCTCAAGGACGGCGACGCCCTCTTCTTCGGGCACGGCTTCAACATCCGCTACGACCTGATCAAGCCGCCGGCGAACGTCGACGTCGCGATGGTCGCCCCGAAGGGCCCGGGCCACCTGGTCCGCCGCCAGTTCGTCGACGGCAAGGGCGTCCCGGCGCTCATCGCCGTGGAGCAGGACGCCTCCGGCAACGCCCAGGCGCTCGCGCTGTCCTACGCGGCCGCCATCGGTGGCGCCCGCGCCGGTGTCATCAAGACGACGTTCACCGAGGAGACCGAGACCGACCTCTTCGGCGAGCAGGCCGTGCTCTGCGGTGGCGCGTCCGCGCTGGTGCAGACCGGCTTCGAGGTGCTCACCGAGGCCGGCTACGCCCCGGAGATCGCCTACTTCGAGGTGCTGCACGAGCTGAAGCTGATCGTCGACCTCATGTACGAGGGCGGCATCGCGCGCCAGCGCTACTCGATCTCCGACACCGCCGAGTACGGCGACCTGACCCGCGGCCCGCGCGTCATCTCGCCGGCGGTCAAGGAAGAGATGAAGAAGATCCTCGGCGAGATCCAGGACGGCACGTTCGCGCGTGAGTGGGTCGCCGAGGACGAGGCCGGCCGGCCGAACTTCACCAAGCTCGAGGAGCAGGGCAACCAGCACCCGATCGAGGCGACCGGCAAGAAGCTGCGCGACCTGATGTCGTGGGTGGACCGGCCGATCACCGAAACCGCCTGACCTTTCACCCGAGGCCGAAGGGGACGCTCGCTGCCGGGCGTCCCCGTCGGTGTCTCGTTACGCTGACCGCATGACCGATGACAAGGAGCACATCCGGCACCACCTCGACCTGTCGCGGGCCGAGTGGATCCGGGGTGAACCTGCGGGCGTCACCCTCGAAGAGGTCGTCGAGTACGCCTTCGTGCCGCACACCGACGGCGTCACCTACGTCGCGATGCGGAAGTCGACGGATCCGGACGGCGTCGTCCTGGTCTTCACCCCGTCGGAATGGGACGCGTTCCTCAAAGGCGTCGACGACGGCGAGTTCGACCTGCCCTAGGAAAGTTTCGCGGCCAGCTCGGGGATCCGCCCGAGGTCCCCGGCGATGCCGAGGTGGTCGCCGTAGTCGCGCGATTCGACGACCAGGCCGTTCCGGATCCGCATGGCGAAGATGTTCGCGATCCGCACCGGCCTCCCGCCATGATTGCCCTGGTAGGCGAACTCGCCGATCAGCACCTCGGGATCGGTGCCCTGGTAGGTGACCAGGTCCGCGACCGAGAACCCCGGGTTCAGCGCCTTGCCCGCCGCGAAGTGGGCCCGCAGCTCGTCGCGGTTGCGTAGCACCTCCGAGCCCGGCTGGAACGGGTGCGTGACGTGCGTTTCCTCGGCGTACAGCTCCGGCAGCTCGTCCCAGCGGCCACCGGCGACGCCGTGCACGAGCCGCTCGAACACCGTGTCCGAGCTTTCCGGCGTGACCGGGGACAGTTCCCGTGGCGGCGCCTGCTCGTAGGCCTTCACCAGCTGGTCGACGCCGTCGCGGATGACCGCGAGCCGCAGGTAGTCGTGGTAGTCGCGGGAGTGGACGATCAGGCCGTCGCGCACGCGCAGCACCTGGATGTTGGCCGCCGGGATGGTCCGCCCGGTCTCGACGGATTCGGCGTCGTAGTCGTATTCGGCGACGATCACCTCGGGGTCCGTGGTCTCGTGCACGACGACGTTCTTGCGCTTGAGCCGCAGGGTGCGGGCGAGGGCGCCGGTGAACCGTTCGTGGATCGCCGCGCGGCCAATGAGGCGGGTGGGCCGCGGCACGGCCTGGGGGTGTTCGACGACGGTGTCTTCGGCGTAGAGCGCGGAGAGGTCTTCCCAGCTCCCTTCGCCGATGCCGTCGGACAGCGCGGCGAAGACCTCGCGGGGTGTGGTCACGAATCCTCCCAGTGGGCAAAACGGAGTCAGTAGTCCGCCTACGACGATACGGACTACTGACTCCGGTTGTCTACCGGAGCAGGTCGCGCGCGGCCGGCTGCCCGCACACCTCCGCCCACGTCTCGGGGGTGCTGCCGAAGATTGCGTCCCGCGCGCCGGCGTCGGCCCCGTTCTCCACGAGCACGCGGATGACGTCGAGGTGGCCGGACTGGGCGGCCAGGTGCAGGGCCGTGACCCCCTCGCCGTGGTTCGGGCCGCCGAACGTGCCGGCGAAGTTCACGTCGGCGCCGAGCTCCAGGAGCGTGCGGACGGCGGCGAGCTTGCCCGACGCCGCCGCCCAGGCCAGCGCCGTGCCGCGGTAGACGTCGGCGTTCACCTCGGCGCCCCGCGCGACGAGTGCCCGGAGAGCGTCGGCGCGGTCGTTGCGGGCGGCCCAGGACAAGGCTTCGTTCCGGACTTCGGCGGGGTCGTCGGTCGGCTGCCAGGCCGGGAAACCGCTGTGGGGCCGGTAAAAGCCCCGATGTTCGCCGCCGCGGCCGGACGTCAGGAGGTCGTCGACGGCGTCGACGTCGCCGAGCCCGGCCGCGACCCGCAGGTTGCCCGGCGCCCGGCTGTGCCCCGCCAGTTTCTCCGCGGCCGCGCGGTGGCCCCAGAACAGGGCGACCACCAGGGGAGTGCCACCGTCGCCGCGAGCGGAGACGTCGACCGGCGCGCCGTGCTGCAGGAGCAGGTCGAGCAGGAGCGGCAGATTGCTGTAGGCGGCCTGGTGCAGGGGTGTCCAGCCGTGGACGTTGCCGCGAGCGGGGTCGGCGCCGTGGTCGAGCAGGATCCGGCTGAGCCGCTCGTCGTGCGTGGCGCCGGCCATGCCGAGCAGGTCGTTCCCGTTGGTACCGCGCGCCTCGACGAGCCCGGGAAACTCACGCAGGAGCGTTTCGAGGCGCTCGGGATCCCGGTGCTCGATCGCCCGGTACGCGCGGGCGAACGGCTCTCCACTGTCCACAAGAGACTTGACGTGCTCGCGGAGTGCTTTCCAGGAACCGAAACCGTGCTCGTGGGCGACGACCGCGCGGGCGCCGTCCCGGGTGAGCGGCCGGCGCCACCGGTCGAACGGCTCCCTCGCGCCAGGCGTGTCGTCTTCGGCCGAGGCGAGCAGGCCGAGGGCTCGCTCGGCGTAGTACTCGACGTCCTGGTGGTACGGGTGCTGCAGGTGCTCGCCGTGTTCGGTGACGCGCCGGACGTACGCCCGGAGTTTCGGCCAGCTCGGGAAACCGTGGTCCCGCGCGATCCGGAACTGCGCTTCGGCGAGTTTGACGCCCTCGGCGCGCGCGAGTTCCTTCGCGCGCTTGCGCAACTGCTCCAGGCTGGGGTTGGCGGGCAGCGTGCCCATGGTGCCTCCTTCCCTCGTCGCCCGTGGTCCGCCGGCACCGGGCAGGAAAGAAGGTGCGGAGCTGGTGGTGCGGTGAAGCGAGGGTGGGCTCGGCCCTTTCCGCGGACGGGACGCGGCCCCGGCCGCGCCCCGCCAGCGTACCCCGGTCAGGGCAGCAGGTCCGCCAGCCTGCGGTAGGACTTCTCCGTGCGGGCCAGGACCTGGACGCAGACGTGGTCGGCGCCGGCGTCGAGGTGGGCCCGGATCCGGTCCGCGATCGCCTGTTCGCCGGTCACGACGATGGCGCCGACCAGCCGGTCGCTGCCGCCGTCGGCCAGGTCGTCGTCGGTGAACCCGAGGCGGCGCAGGTTTTCCTGGTGGTGCTTCGCGAGCCGCACGTACCCGTCGACGTGCTCCCGGGCCGCCTCGGGCGCCGGATCGAGCAGGACCGCCTGTTCGACGGCGAGGTACTTGCCCGGCCCGAGCCGCTCGCGCGCCATCGCGGTGTGCTCCGGCGGGACGAAGTACGGGTGGGCGCCGTCGGCGCGTTCGGCCGCCAGGTCCAGCAGCTTCGGGCCCAGCGCCGCGAGCACTCGGCGCGGCCGCGGCGACGGCTGCGGCAGGCCCGGCAGTTCGGCCGCGTCCATTCCGTCGAGGTACTCGCGCAACGCCGTCAGCGGCCGCGCGCCCGGCCGGTGCCCGCCCAGGCCGGCGATGAACCGGCCCGGGTACGCCTCGCCCAGGGCCCGGACGGCGCCTTCCGCGGCGAGCGGGGAGCGCTGGTCGAACCGCGCGACCCCGGTGGCGACGGTCAGCTTCTTCGTCGCCGCGAGCAGCAGGGCCGCCTGCGTGAACGCTTCCCGGCCGGCGTACTCGCCGAACCAGATCGCGTCGAAGCCGAGTTCTTCCACCTCGGCGGCCGTTTCGCGGAGCGCGCCGACCGGGGCGCCGTCGAAGAACCGCCAGATCCCGACGCTCATCGGACGGCCCCCAGACCGTCCACAATGGATTTCACGAACAAGATTCCTCCAGTAAGGTGAGGCTGCCTCCGGTTAATATACGGAGGCAGCCTCCGATTGGCTACCCGGTAAAGTCGGGAGCGCGATGACCGACGTCAAACCGATGCGCGCGGACGCCCGCCGCAACTACGAGCGCCTCCTCGACGAGGCCAAACACGCCTTCACCGAGCACGGCGTCGAGGCGTCCCTGGAAGACATCGCGCGCCGCGCCGGGGTCGGCATCGGCACCCTCTACCGGCACTTCCCGACCCGGGACGCGCTGCTCGAGACGCTGCTGCGCGCCCGGTTCGACGCGCACGCCGAGCGGGCCCGCGAACTGCTCGCCCACCCCGAGCCGCTGACGGCGCTGCAGAGCTGGCTCACCGGCCTCGGGGACGCCACCGGCACCTTCCGCGGCCTGGTCGAGCTCACCGCGGACGCGCTGAACGACGAATCCTCCCGGTTGTACGAGTCGTGCCATCGCATGCGCGAGGTCGGTTCCCAGCTGGTGGAACGCGCGAAGCGCGCGGGCGAACTGCGCGAGGACGTCACCGCGGAGGAGCTGCTTCTGTTGCTGCACGCCGCATCCTGGGCGGGTGGGCACCTGCCCGGCGAAGGGGGCATGCAACGCCTGCTGGCTCTTGTTTTCGAGGGATTACGGGCGAGTTAACGCCGGGGGACGCCAAGGGGCGCCACCGCGCGTTAAACTCCGGCTCGACCGGGGCACAACGACGTGCTTTGACCGTTTGTCGACACAGAGCGTCCTGGAAGTGACCAGATAGTGGGAGCCGCATCGTGAGCAAGCCCAATAAGCCCGTCGTCCTCATCGCGGAGAAGCTCGCCCCCTCCGTGCTGAGCGTCTTCGGTGACGAGGTGGAGGTCCGGCACGTCGACGGCACGGACCGGTCCGCGCTGCTCGAGGCGGTGAAGAGCGCCGACGCGCTCCTGGTCCGCTCCGCCACCCAGGTGAACGCCGAAGTCTTCGCGGCCACCACGCAGCTGAAGGTCGTCGCCCGCGCCGGGGTCGGCCTCGACAACGTCGAGGTGCCCGCCGCGACCGAGCGCGGTGTCCTGGTCGTCAACGCGCCGACGTCGAACATCGTCTCCGCCGCCGAGCACGCCGTCGCCCTGCTGCTGTCGGTCGCGCGCCGCGTCCCGGCCGCCGACCAGAGCCTGCGCGGCGGCGAGTGGAAGCGCAGCTCGTTCTCCGGCGTCGAGCTGCAGGGCAAGACCATCGGCGTGGTCGGCCTCGGCAAGATCGGCCAGCTGTTCGCCCAGCGCCTCGCCGCCTTCGACACGAAGCTCATCGCCTACGACCCCTACGTCTCGGCCGCCCGCGCCGCGCAGCTGGGCATCGAGCTCGTCACCCTCGACGAGCTGCTGACCCGCGCCGACGCCATCTCCATCCACCTGCCGAAGACGCCGGAGACCAAGGGCCTCATCGACGCCGAGGCGCTGAAGAAGACCAAGCCGGGCGTCATCATCGTGAACGCCGCCCGCGGCGGGCTGATCGTCGAGCAGGACCTGGCCGACGCGCTGCGCTCGGGCCACGTCGGCGGCGCCGGCGTCGACGTCTTCGTCACCGAGCCGACCACCTCCAGCCCGCTGTTCGAGCTGGAGAACGTCGTCGTGACGCCGCACCTGGGCGCCTCCACGGCCGAGGCGCAGGACCGCGCGGGCACCGACGTCGCGAAGTCGGTGCTGCTGGCCCTGCGCGGCGACTTCGTGCCGGACGCGGTGAACGTCACCGGCGGCGGCGCGGTCGGCGAGCACGTCCGCCCGTACCTGTCGCTGGTCCAGAAGCTCGGCCAGCTCCTGACCGCGCTCAACCCGACGTCGCCGACGACGGTGACCGTCCAGGTCAAGGGCGAGATCTCCAGCGAGGACACCGGCGTGCTGCAGCTCGCGGCGCTGCGCGGGGTGTTCACCGGCGTGGTCGAGGACCAGGTCACCTTTGTCAACGCGCCGCAGCTGGCGGAGAAGCTGGGCGTGCAGGTCGAGCTGGAGACCGAGCCGGAAAGCCCCAAGTTCCGCAGCCTGGCCACGGTGCGCGCGGTGCACGCGGACGGCTCGGTGCTGACCGTGTCGGGTTCGGTCACCGGCCTCGACGAGGTCGAGAAGCTGGTCGAGGTCAACGGCCGCGGCTTCGACCTGCGCGCCGAGGGCACCGTCCTGCTGGTCGAGTACCCGGACCGCCCGGGCGTGATGGGCCGGGTCGGCACGCTGCTCGGCGAGGCGGGCATCAACATCGAGGCCGCCCAGATCAGCCAGACCACGGACGGCTCGGACGCGGTGATGCTGCTGCGCGTCGACCGCCACATCGACGCGCACCTGCTGGAGCCGATCGGGGCCTCGGTCGGGGCGCACACGATCCGCGCTGTCGACTTCAACTGACGTAACCCTTTCGAAGGCCCCCTGCCACCCGGTAGGGGGCCTTCGAGCGCAATCACAACTACATAACGGAGTCCTTTGCCTACGTAAGTAGGTGTTTTGGGGCATTAGGTTCTCTGCGCGAGGTCGAACCACGCGCCGTCGAGGGCACGGCGCTGTGCCGCGCTTCACCGTCGGGGGTGTCCGGAGCGGCAGGCAGGTTCGGGTCCAGACCTCGAGTAAGGGGCCGACTCATGAGCAGATCCCGCCTCCCCGCGCGCGCCACGACGGCGGCCTTCGCCGTCGTTCTGGCGGCCGCGCTCGGGGCGCCGGTCGCGAGCGCGGCCGATGTGCCGCTCGCCGACGGCGTCGCACCCGCCAAGATCGACGACGCGAAGCTGCAGGGCAAGCTTTCGCCGCGCCTGGGGGCCGCGCAGGGCCGGGTCACCGCGTTCGTCGAGCTGGCCAAGAAGCCGGCCGTCGACGCGTTCGCCGCTGCGCAGCCGCAGGGCAAGGAACAGGCCAAGCGGGCCGCCAAGGCCGCCAAGGCCGACACCGCCGCCGCGGTGGACGCCGTCGTCGGGCAGCTGCGCGCGGCCGACGCCAAGCCGCAGGTCGTCACGCAGACCGCCAACGCCGTTCCCGGTGTGGTCGTCACCGCCGACGCCGCGAAGCTGCGCGAGGTCGCGAAGCGGGCCGACGTCGTCGCCGTGCGCACGGTCGTCCCGAAGACCCGCACCAACGCCAGCGCCGAGCAGCTGACCAACACCCTCGCCGCCTGGCAGCAGACCGGGAAATTCGGGGACAACGTCCGCGTCGGCGTCATCGACGACGGCATCGACTACACCCACGCCGACTTCGGCGGCCCCGGCACGCAGGCTGCCTACAAGAGCGTCGACTCGACCAAGCCGACCCCGCTCTTCCCGAGCGCCAAGGTCGTCGGCGGCACCGACCTCGTCGGCGACGACTACGACGCCGCCACGGCCGGCAAGACCACCCCGAAGCCGGACCCCAACCCGCTCGCCTGCGGTGAGCACGGCACGCACGTCGCCGGCACCATCGGCGGCTTCGGCGTCACCGCCGACGGCAAGACCTTCAAGGGCGACTACAAGAAGCTCGACGCCAAGAAGGTCGACGCGATGCAGATCGGCCCGGGCACCGCGCCGAAGTCGCTGCTCTACGCGATCAAGGTGTTCGGCTGCACCGGTTCGACGAACGTCACCTCGCAGGCCCTGGACTGGGCGCTCGACCCGGACGGCGACGGCGACTTCACCGACCACCTCGACATCGTCAACCTCTCGCTCGGCTCCGACTTCGGCGCGCCGGACGACCCGGACTCGCTGTTCGTGCGCAAGCTCGCCGCGAACAACGTGCTCCCGGTCATCTCCGCGGGCAACGGCGGCGACATCAACGACATCGCCGGCTCCCCGGGCAACACCCCCGAGGCGCTCACCGTCGCCAGCACGCGCGACGCGGGCGTCCTGCGCGACGCCGCCGAGGTCAAGGCCCCGGCGACCGCCGCGGGCCAGAAGACCGGCCAGTACAGCCAGAACTACACCGGCTACGACACCCTCGACCTGACCGCGCCGGTCGTCACCCTGTCGGCGGCGAACGCGGCGGGCTGCGGGCCGTACTCCGCCGAGGACAAGGCGAAGGCCGCCGGCAAGTTCGTCTTCCTGGAGTGGGACGACAACGACTCGACCCGCGCCTGCGGCTCGGCCGCCCGCGCCAACAACGCGCAGGCCGCCGGGGCGAAGGGCGCGCTCCTTTCGTCCACTTTGGAGCACTTCAGCGCGGGCATCGCGGGCAACGCGGCGATCCCGATGTTCCAGTTCACCGGCTCCGCCACGAAGACGCTGCGCGCGGCGCTGACCGCGGGCACGCTGCAGGTCCGGCTCTACGGCACCGGCCGTGCCTCGATCCAGACCTACGACAAGAAGATCGTGGACACGCCGAGCTCGTTCACCTCGCGCGGCACCCGCGGCCCGGCCCTCAAGCCGGACGTCGCCGCCCCCGGTGACACCATCACCTCGGCCTTCCGCGGCAGCGGCAACGGCCGCACCGTGCTGAGCGGCACGTCGATGGCCGCCCCGCACACCGCGGGCATCACCGCGCTGATCCGCCAGTCGCACCCCGACTGGTCGGTCGAGGAGGTCAAGGCCTCGGTCATCGACACCGCCGGCCACGACGTCTCCGACGGCGCGGGCCACACCTACGCGCCGCAGCGCGTCGGCAGCGGCCGGATCGACGCGAAGGCGGCGCTGGACAACCAGGTGCTCGCCTACGTCGTCGACGACCCGGGCGCGGTCAGCGTCAGCTTCGGCACGGTCGAGGCGGCCGGTCCGGTGACGCTGTCGAAGACGATCAAGCTGGTCAACAAGGGCGTCACGCCCGCCGAGTACTCGGTCGCCTACCAGGCGGTCAACGCGCTGCCGGGTGTCGAGTACACAGTGGACAAGCCGGCGGTGAAGCTGACCCCGCGCGGCACCGCCAAGGTCAAGGTGACGCTGAAGATCACCGACGCCAAGGCGCTGCGCAAGGTCATGGACCCGACCATGCAGGCCACCCAGGCCGGCCTGGCCCGCCAGTTCGTCGCGGACGCCTCCGGCCGCGTCGCCTTCACCCCGGTCAGCGGGGCCAAGGTGCCGCTGCGGGTGTCGGTCTACGCCGCGCCGAAGCCGGTGTCGACGATTTCGACGCCGCCGTCGGTGAAGTTCGCTCCGGACGCGACCCAGGCCGTGCTGAACCTGACCGGCAAGGGTGTCGACCAGGGCACCGGCGCGCAGCGGTACCGCTCGCTGATCAGCGTGCTCGAGCTGCAGGCGGAGTCCCCGCAGCTGCCCGAGTGCGACGCGGACGTGGTCACCGACTGCACGCTGAACAAGACGGCCAAGGGTGGCGACCTCCGCTACATCGGCGCGGCTTCCACCGCTCCGCTGGCGAAGGCGCAGGGCGAGCCGGAGAACGCGATCCTCGCGTTCGGCCTGTCCACCTGGGGTGACTGGGCGAACATCGGCAGCAACACCTCGCCGTTCGTCGACATCGACACGACCGGGGACGGGCAGCCGGACTTCGAGACCTACGTGACCAAGGCGACCTCGACCGACGTCCTCCTGGCCACCACGGTCGCGCTGACCCCGGGCTTCCCGACCGTGGACGTCCAGGCGGTCAACGGCCAGCTCGGCGACGTCGACACCAACGTGTTCGACACGAACGTGCTCACGCTGCCGGTTTCGCTGGCCGCGCTGGGCATCGACGCGAACGCCGAGTCCCACCGCATCTCCTACACGGTGGGTGTGAGCGGTTTCTACGTCGCGCCGGGCACGACGAACGGGCTGATCGACTACGTCGGCACGCCGCTTTCGTTCGACGCGCTCGCGCCGGGCTACGCGGTGCAGGGCGGCGGCGACGCCGCGCTGGGCTACGTCGCGAAGCCGGGCACGGCGCTGGTCGTCACCCGGAACGCGGCCTCGGCCGCGGCCGACAACGCGCTCGGCCTGCTGGCCATCGAGCACCACAACGCCGCGGGCAACCGGGCGAACGTGGTCAAGGTGGACGCGACGCAGGGCGCCCGGCCGGGGAACGAGCGTCAGCCGATCGGGGCTGGTCGCGGCTAGTTCGCGGCAAGATCGATTTGTGCAGGACTAGGGGCGTCTCCGGCGGATTTCCGCCGGGGGCGCCCCGCTGGCGTTCACCCGATTGGGTGTCTCACCCCGTGGGAGGATGCGGCATAAGGGTGGTGCGGCTACGGCGGTTTGTCTACGGCCGGTAACCTTCCGGCTGCTGGCGTTTTGTTGCGGTGGGCCATCGGTGCGGCCGGTGGTCCGGTCGACGGAGGTGTGTGGATGCGGCTCGCGGTGATCCCAGGAGACGGGATCGGGCCCGAGGTGGTCTCCGAGGCGCTGAAGGTGCTCGGCGAGGTAGTACCGACGGCGGAGATCACGAACTACGACCTCGGCGCCGCGCGGTGGCACTCGACGGGTGAGCTCCTCCCGGAGTCGGTCCTCGGCGAGCTCCGCCAGCACGACGCGATCCTGCTGGGCGCGGTCGGCGACCCGACGGTGCCGAGCGGAATCCTGGAGCGCGGCCTGCTGCTGCGCCTGCGGTTCGAGATGGACCACCACGTCAACCTGCGCCCGGCGCGGCTGTACCCGGGTGTCCGGGGGCCGCTGGCCGACGCGGGCGACGTCGACATGGTCGTCGTGCGCGAAGGCACCGAAGGCCCGTACGCGGGCACGGGTGGCCTGATCCGCAAGGACACCGAGCACGAGATCGCGACCGAGGTCAGCGTCAACACGGCGTTCGGGGTCCGGCGCGTGGTCGCGGACGCGTTCAACCGCGCCGAGGCCCGCCCGCGCAAGCACCTGACGCTGGTGCACAAGACCAACGTGCTCTCGTTCGCCGGCTCGCTGTGGTCGCGGATCGTGGAAGAGGTTTCGCTGGAGCACCCGGACGTGACGGTCGCGTATTCCCATGTGGACGCGGCGACCATCCACCTGGTGACGGACCCGTCGCGGTTCGACGTGATCGTGACGGACAACCTGTTCGGCGACATCATCACCGACCTCGCGGCCGCGGTGACCGGCGGCATCGGCCTGGCGGCCAGCGGCAACCTGGACATGACCCGCCGCAACCCGAGCATGTTCGAGCCGGTCCACGGGTCGGCCCCGGACATCGCGGGCCAGGGCCTGGCCGACCCGACGGCGGCGGTGCTGTCGGTGGCGCTGTTGCTGGACCATCTGGGCCAGAAGGAAGCAGCCCGGCGGATCGAGGCATCGGTGGCGTTCGACCTGGCGACACGCGACCAGTCGTCGCCGGGAGCGACCCAGGCGATCGGCGACCGGCTCGCGGCTCTGGTTTCTTCGAACGTGCGTACTGCTTGATTTCTTCGGGAGAGCCCCGCGCCCTTTGGGGGTGCGGGGCTTTTCCGTGCCCCGTCCGGGGGCTTGTCCACAACGTTGGCGTGGTGTGGACCGGTCAGCTGTGGAGGCCCTTTTCGGCCGGGTTCGTCGGTGGGTGGCGGTAGGCTGGACCGGGGTCAGCCCCCAGGGAGCGGTGGGGCTTGGTCGGTGGGGGTGCTGTGGCCCGCAACGTGCGGGGAAGGCCAGCCGGCAGCCCCGCTTCCACCACGCGGCAGCCGGCTCGAACGGCAGGCTGACTGCGGGACTTGCACCCCGCCCAGACCTGCCCCGCCACCCCGATCCGAAGCCAGCACGCGGACGGTGGTGCCGGGTCAAGGCACGCTTTCCCGCCTTGACGCGGTACCACCGGCCGTAGTGACAATTCCGGCTTCGGGGTGGTGGGCATCGAGAATCGCCCGAGTCGGCTGTACCCGCTTCCACCGCGCAGCAACGGCCGGCCGCTCAGCCGCGGCAGGCCTACGTGGGGCGAGCCCGCGCGCTGTGGCACTTCCTCGCTGGCGGAGGCCAGCCAGGTTCCCGAATGGTGGGAGCTCGCTCCAGCTTGTGGACTTCCGCGGAACCCCTGTGGCATGATGCGACCGTGACCAGCTTCGCGATCATTATCGACGAGCGCGCCGGACGATAGCTTCACAAGAGCCCCCGGCGCGCAACCTCTCGCACCCATGCGGGAGGTTTTTTTGTTGCCTTGAAACGCCAGGAAGACGCCAGAACCGCTAGGAGAAGACCGTGACCCGCAAGGAGCCCGCCGATACCCCGCTCGGCGACGCCTTCCACCTCTACGACACCACCCTGCGCGACGGTGCGCAGCGGGAGGGCATCTCCTACTCCGCCCAGGACAAGCTCGCCGTCGCGCGGTTGCTGGACGAGCTGGGGGTCGGGTTCATCGAAGGCGGCTGGCCCGGGGCGCTCCCCAAGGACACCGAATTCTTCGCCCGCGCCGCGAAAGGCGAGCTGAAGCTGAAGCACGCCGCGCTCGTCGCGTTCGGCGCCACGCGGAAGGCCGGCCTCACCGCCGAGGCCGATCCGCAGGTCCGGGCCCTTCTCGACAGCGAAGCACCCGTCGTCACCTTGGTCGCCAAGTCCGATCTGCGGCACATCGAACGCGCCCTCCGCGTCGACGTCGACGAAGCCTGCGCGATGGTGCGGGACACCGTCGAGTTCCTCACCGGCGAAGGACGGCGCGTCTTCCTCGACGCCGAGCACTTCTTCGACGGCTACGCGTATTCCCCCGAGACCTCGCTCCGGGTCCTGGACGCCGCCGCGCACGCCGGCGCCGACGTTCTCGTCCTCTGCGACACCAACGGCGGCCAGCTGCCGCTCGGCCTGGCCGAGACGGTCGAAGAAATCAAGGAGAAGACCGGATTCCGGCTCGGGATCCACTGTCAGGACGACACTTCCTGCGCCGTGGCGAACTCCGTCGCCGCGGTGCAGGCCGGCGTGACGCACGTCCAGTGCACCGCCAATGGTTACGGGGAACGGGCCGGCAACGCCGACCTCTTCGCCGTGACCGGGAACCTCGTGACCAAGCTCGGCATGGACGTCCTCCCGACCGGAGGAGCGGCCGAGCTGACCCGGGTCTCCCATGCCCTTGCCGAAATCGCGAACATCGCCCCCTACACCCACCAGGCTTACGTAGGGGCGTCGGCCTTCGCCCACAAGGCGGGACTGCACGCGAGCGCGATCAAGGTGGATCCGTTGCTGTACAACCACATCGATCCGTCTTCCGTCGGCAACGACATGCGGGTGCTGGTCACCGAGATGGCCGGCAGGGCCAGCCTCGAGCTCAAGGGACGTGAGCTCGGGGTCGACCTTGCCGGCCGGCCCGAAGCGCTCACCAGCGCCATCACCAAGGTCAAACGGCTCGAAGCCGAAGGCTGGTCCTTCGAAGCCGCCGACGCCTCCCTGGAACTCCTGCTGCGTCAGGAAGCCGACGTCCCGGTGGAAGCGCCGTTCCAGCTCGAGTCCTACCGCGTGGTGCTCGACCACCGCCCGGACGGCGAGGTCATGGCGGAGGCCACGGTCAAGGTGCACGTCGGCGGCGAGCGCGTGATCGCCACCGCCGAGGGCATCGGGCCGGTGCACGCCCTCGACGCCGCCCTCCGGAAAGCGTTGAGCCCGCACCTGTCCTGGTTGGACAGTGTGGAGCTGGCCGACTACAAGGTGCGCATCCTCCAGGGCCACCCCGGCACCGACGCGGTGACGCGCGTGCTGGTCGAGAGCACCGACGGCGAACGTGAGTGGACCACCGTCGGCGTGCACGGCAACATCGTCGAGGCCAGCTGGCTGGCCCTGTGCGACGCGCTGGTGCACAAGAGCACCACCGTGAACTAGCTCACCGGCCGGGCGCACGTAGACTGGCTGCGTGCGCCTAGCCCGAATTGCTCATCCCGGTGGTGTCGCGTTCGCCTCGATCGAAGGCGACGGTGACGACGCCCAGGTCCTCGAAAT
The DNA here is from genome assembly GCF_053601215.1 of Amycolatopsis sp. NPDC004772. Classification (NCBI taxonomy): domain Bacteria; kingdom Bacillati; phylum Actinomycetota; class Actinomycetes; order Pseudonocardiales; family Pseudonocardiaceae; genus Amycolatopsis; species Amycolatopsis sp. NPDC004772. Next base: position 46,619 of record NZ_JBSGBK010000004.1, on the reverse strand, counting down.
CGCCGAACACCCCTTCGGCCAGCCGAACTTCACCGGCAAGCGGTGGCCGCTGGCCGACGTCCGGCTGCTCGCGCCGATCCTGCCGTCCAAGGTGATCGCCGTCGGCCGCAACTACGCCAAGCACGCCGCCGAGTTCGGCAACGAGGTGCCCAGCGCCCCGATGCTGTTCCTCAAGCCGTCGACGACGGTCATCGGCCCCAACGCGGCCATCCGCCGCCCGGACGTCGGCCGCGTCGACTTCGAGGGCGAGCTGGCCATCGTCATCGGGCAGCCGGTGAAGAACGTGCCCGCCGCCCGTGCCGCGAGCGTCATCCTCGGCTACACGGTCGCCAACGACGTCAGCGCCCGCGACCTCCAGAAGTCCGACGGCCAGTGGGGCCGCGCCAAGGGCTTCGACACCTTCTGCCCGATCGGCCCGTGGATCGAGACCTCGATCGACGCCTCGGACCTCGCCCTGAGGGCCGAGGTCGACGGCGAGCTCAAGCAGGACGGCCGCACGTCCGACCTCGTCCACAAGATCCCCGAGCTGGTCGAGTTCGTCTCCGGCGTCATGACGCTCCTGCCCGGCGACATCATCCTCACCGGCACCCCCGAGGGCGTCGGCCCGATCGAGGGCGGCCAGAGCGTCTCGATCACCGTCGAAGGCATCGGCACCCTGACCAACCCGGTCGAGAACGTCTAACCCCGGGCCACCGGCTCCATCGGCCGCCGGGCGAACGCCGGAGCGTGCTCCGGCCGCAGCCCGAGGCCGAGGAGCCGGGCCGGGAAGTACGACAGCCGCGGGAACCGCGCGAACGCCTTGATCATCGGCAGCGGCGGGCCGTTGCGCTTGCCGCTCATCACCCCGCGCACGACGGTCCGGTGCATCAGGCGCTGCAGCCCCTGCACCATCAGCGTCGGCGCCAGCCGGCGCGAGCGCACCTTCGCCAGCTCGGCCTCCGTCGGACGGCCCCGGCGCAGCGGTTCGGCCAGCAGCGTCGCCGCCGCGACCGCGTCCTGCACCGCCAGGTTGATGCCCACGCCGCCGATCGGCGACATCGCGTGCGCCGCGTCGCCGATGCACAGCAGCCCGTCGACGTGCCACTTGCGCAGCAGGTTCAACCGCACGTCGAGGAACTTGACGTCGTCCATCGTCTCCAGCTCGTGCACGCGGTCGTGGAACTCGGGGCAGATCTGCGTCACGTTCTCGCGGAACGCTCCGATGCCTTGCTTGCGGAGGTCTTCGCCCTTCGGCGCCAGGTAGGCGACCTGGTAGAAGTCCGGGCGGGGGAGCGGCACCGCGAACCGGCGGTCGCGCATCTTCGGCAGCAGCATGCCGCCTTCCTCGTCTTCGCCGCGCGAGAGCCGGAACCACCAGACGTCGAACGGGCAGTCGTACTGGCGGGGCACCAGGCCGGCTTCGCGGCGTGCCAGCGACCAGCGGCCGTCGGCCGCGATCACCAGGTCGGCCCGGATTTCACCGGTCTCGCCGGCCGCCGTGCGGTAGGTGATGCCGGCGACGCGGCCGTGCTCGCGGACCAGGCCGGTGCACTCGGTCTCCATGCGCTGGACGAACGTCGGCTCCTTGCGGGCGCTTTCGGCCAGCAGGTCGAGGAAGTCCCACTGCGGCACCATCGCGATGTAGGGGTGCGCGACCTTGAGCCGGGTGAAGTCGGCCAGCTTCATCAGCGTGCCGTCCTCCTCCGGGAAGCCCGCCGCGGTCAGCTCGCTGTGCGGCAGCGCGTGGAACTTCTCGCCCAGGCCCAGCTCGTCGAGCAGCGTCAGCGTCGACGGGTGGACCGTGTCCCCGCGGAAATCGCGCAGGAAATCGGCGTGCTTCTCCAGCACCGTCACCTCGACACCCGCCCGGGCCAGCAGCAGCCCCGTGACCATCCCGGCCGGCCCGCCACCGATGACGACGCAGGTCGTGCGCTCGGTCATCTCGACCATCTCCCTTATTCATCGCTTGTTGAATAAGATGAGGATGCACCCGCCCGGCACCGGCGTCAAGGGGTGTGACCGGAGATACGCTGATCGGGCGACGGCCGCGTGCACGCCGCCCGGTTGCCCGAAACCGTCCACACGCGACAGTTGGTCGACCGTGCACCGGACGGGTGCGGGTGCGGCGGCGGAATGCGGACCTGCCCTTGTGGACGGAGCGGATTTCCAAGCAGGACAAGGGGTTTCGGCGGGGAATCGATTGCCGCACGGTGGCCCCGGGTGGGGCTGGCGCGTGCGGCCGTATAACCGAACGGGGACGGCGCACCGACTGGGAGTAGAGCCGGTGCGCCGGAACAGGGGAGCGGCAATCACCTCTTTGGCAGCGTCGCGAACGCTGCGGTTGCCCTAGCCTCACTGGGTGGATTTCGCCCTGGCACCCCGGACCCCGTCGCGAACCGCCCCGCCCGCCGCGGCGGCGTCCGAGCCCTGGGCGCCGCCCGAGCTCCGGCTGGTGTGCCTGGACATCGACGACACGCTCATCGACTGCACCGCCGCGATCCGCCGCAGCCTCCACATCCTCACCGGCCGGGGCGACCTGTGGCCGCTGTGGGACCTCATCACCGAAGAGCACGTGGCGCTCGTCGTCGCGGGCGAACTCGACTACGCGACGATGCACCAGCGGCGCACCGACTGCTTCCTCGCCGAGATCGGCATCTGCGCCGACGCCGAGCAGGTGAGTTCGTTCGAGCGCCGCCGAAGAGAACTGCTCGACCACTCGTGGCAGCTGTTCGACGACGTCCTCGACTGCCTGGAATGGCTGCGCGCGGCCGGCCTGATGCTGGCCGCGGTGACCAACGCCTCGGGAGGGCACCAGCGCAAGAAGATCGCCGATCTGGGGCTGGCGCCGTTCTTCGACCACGTCGCCATCGCCGGCGAGCTCGGGGTGGCCAAGCCCGACCCGGTGATGTTCCACACGGTGTGCCTCGGCCTGGGCTGCGCGCCCGCCCAGGCGGTCCACGTCGGCGACAAACTGGACACCGACGCGATCGGCGCCCGCGACGCGGGCCTGGGCGCGGTCTGGCTCGACCGCGACCGCATCGGCGAGCGCGCGCCGGAGGGCGTCCACACGGTGGCCGGCCTCGCGGAGCTGCCTGAGCTGCTGGTTTCGGAGTACGCGACGATCGGCGTCCCGGCCCAGCGCGGCGGCGGCGCCTCCACGGGCACCCCCGCGTTCACCGTCCGGAACGGCGTGCTCTAGTATTTCTCCTCGTGCGGTGCTGAACCGGCCAGCCGGAGCGGTACCTCACTGGGGTATGGTGTAATTGGCAGCACGACTGGTTCTGGTCCAGTTAGTCTAGGTTCGAGTCCTGGTACCCCAGCTGCGGAGAGTGACCCCCCTGCGAAGCGGGAAATCGCTTCTGGTAGGTTCTCTCCAGCAAGAAAAACCGAAAAGCCCCTGGGAAACCAGGGAAGATCCTAAGCCCCCGTCGTCTAGCGGCCTAGGACGCCGGCCTCTCACGCCGGTAGCGTGGGTTCGAATCCCATCGGGGGTACCAGCAGTAACCGAGCCCGTCTGACCCAGGTCAGGCGGGTTTTTTGGTGCGCGCTGACGTGGCGGTGAAGGCGTTGGCGGAGCCGCCCCGGCCTTGATGACCGAGCCCGTCTGATCCAGGTCAGGCGGGCAGGCCGTGGTCGTCGGTCTCGAGGACCTGGGTCTTGAACTTCGTCAGGAACGCCGTGAGCTCGCCGGTGACCGACTGGATGATCGTGCCGCCGTCCTGCCAGGTGCCGTCGAGGTGCTGGAACCGGCCCGGCGGGTCGCCCTGGTTGTAGTGGATGTCGTGCACGCCCAGGCCGTGGCTGTAGGGCGCGCCGAACACGGAGACCCGCCGGCAGTTCGCCAGCCGCTGCTCCAGGAGGTCCAGCGCGTTGTCCGCGGTGCTCTCGACCCAGCCGAACCGGGGCGAGCGCAGGATCCCGTTGACCACCGTGGCCAGCGGACTGGCGACCAGCGTCAGGCAGCCACGGCCGCGCAGCAGCGGGGACCGCAGGTAGTCCAGCGCGCCCGAAGTGGCATCGCGGGTGAGGCGGTGCCAGCCGGGGCCGAGGCCGGCGACCGGGGCGAACAACGTGCCGTCGAGGTTGCGGACTTCGCGGTACTGCACCGGAACCCCGCTCGGGGCCGACACGTCGACCGCGCATTCGTAGCGCCCCAGCGGCGCCTCCACGGTCATCTTGCCGTGGTACCAGGACCCGAAGTCGGTCGGGTCTTCGCGGGTGAACGAGATCAGCGTGCCGATCAGGACGCCGTAGTCGGCCAGCGGCATCGGGTTCTCCTCCCGGTCAGCGGAACAGCAGCCGCTGGCGGTAGCCGGGGGTCCTGCGGTCGTAGTAGCGGGCCGCCCAGCTGTCGTCGGGGACGAGGTGGGCGACGTCGGGGGAGTCGTCGCGGAGTTTCTGCCGGAGGTACCGGAAGTAGAAGTGGGTGAACAGCCGCATGAACTCGCCGAGGTAGATGTCGGCGACGCGGGTGTCGCCGCGGATGACGAGCATGTTCTCGTCGTTCTCGTGGACCGAGGCGTCGCTGAAGTTGCCCGAGCCGGTGATCACCAGGGGGTCGTCGCCGAGCGGGTCGGCGAGCAGGAACTTCGTGTGGGTGTAGCGGACGTGGAAGTTCAGGCCGGTCAGCTGTTCCTTGGTCCAGCGGTCGAGGATGTCGGTGCTCAGCAGCGACCCGACGGCGACCTTGACGTCGTTGTCGCGGGTGAATTCGACGTCCCCGCTGTCGGGCGGTTCTTCGAGCACGAGGTAGCGCAGCACGTCGGACTCGGCGGCGATGGCCTCGGCGATCTTGTCGTGCACGCCGAACGCCGCGGTCATGAAGAAGGACTTCTTCGCGCGCCCCGCAACGCCCGCGTACCAGTCGATCAGGTCGAGGGTGGTTCTCGGGCTGAGGACGGGCGAGGTCCCGGTCGGCGGCGGCGTGGTCGGCGTGGGGGTGGCACTGGTGTTGGCGGGCCGGATCTCGTCGTAGCCGGGGTCCGCGGACAAGCGGGTCCAGTAGGCCAGGTACTCGGCGGCGACCGCGGGGTCGCGGACGAGGTGCCCGACGTTGGACTGCCCGAACAGGCCACCCCAGGTGATGTTCGTCGAGCCCGTCCAGACGGCCTGCGGAGTGCCGTCGTGCAGCAGGATCAGGAACTTGTTGTGCGAGATGGCGCTGTTGGTCTTCCGGGGGATCATGCACGCGTCCAGGCCGGCCGCGGCGATGGCCGGTTCCGACTGCTGCCAGACCTTGGCGCGCTTCGGATCCGTGCTCGCCCGGCCGCGCCGGTCGTAGACCAGCTTGACGTCGGCGCCGCGATCCACGGCGGCCTTCAGGGCGTCCAGGACACGCGGGTAGGAGAACTCGTAGACCGAGCCACGCAGCGCGTACCCGGGCCCGGTGGCCGCGCCGATGAACTTCAGGAGGGCTTCCTCGAGGCCGCGGGAGAGCCAGTCGTAGGCGGGATCGCCGCGGTCGCCGTCGCGCGGCGGGCGGCCGAATTCCTGCGCGTAGGCCTGGCTGGCGGCGACCCCGCGGTTGAAGTGGACGGCGTGGGTGCCCGTGTCGACCGGTTCGGTGTGGACGGACACCGTGACCTCGCGGCGCACCACCAGGTTCTTCGGGGTGCCGTACAGGGCGACGACGCGGTACTCGTAGTCGTGGTCGGGCTCGGCGGTGTAGTCGCCCCACTGGAAGGACTGCAGCGGGTGGTCGCGCAGGCTGACCGAGGTGCCGGGCGGGATCCCGCGGGAGGTTTCCTCGAACACCTTCAGGCCGCGGAGCCAGTAGCGCTCCTTCTTGGCGCGGTCGGTGCGCTCGATGGCGAAACCGAGGAGGTTCTTGGTGAATCGCTTCGGCAGGTCGATCCCGAACAGCACGACGTAGGATCCGGCCACGGCATGGACTTGCAACGAATCGGCGGTGTTGCGGCTCCGCATGGTCGTGCCTCCACCCCCGCCGACCCCCGGGGGCCGGCGAATCTCTCCCGGCACTCAAGGGTCGCGTGGCGCACCGAGGTCGTTACGCCCGCGCCGCGATTCGGTTGCGGCCGAGGGTTTTCCGATGCTTCGACGTCGATCAATTGTTCGATTTTGCGAACGCGTCGCCGGAACGCTCGTGGTGTCGGGCACAGGCCAGGACCTGTCCTATGAGGACTTCCCCGGCTCCGGGCCGGTGTCACGCGAAGGAAAGCCGCAGGTCACGGCTCCGGGGTCGGGTGCGGGGCCGCCGGTGCCGGTCCGCGCGGGCCGGAATCCCGCGCGACACAACAGAGTTAAGCTGCTTCCGCTGTTTGGATTTGTGCGGCTTTGGTAATACCCTGTGCGCTGTCGGCCGTTGGGCCTGACGGGTAGTTCCACTACGGAGGACTGGAATGACGAACAAGGCCCAGCTGATCGAGGCGCTGTCGGAGCGTCTGGGCGACGACAAGAAGGTGGCTGCGCAGGCCGTGGACGGTCTGGTGGACATCATCATCCGGACGGTCAACAAGGGCGAAAAGGTCAACATCACCGGCTTCGGGGTGTTCGAGAAGCGCGCTCGCGCGGCCCGCACCGCGCGCAACCCGCGTACCGGTGAGGCCGTGAAGGTGAAGAAGACCAACGTGCCCGCGTTCCGCGCCGGCACCACCTTCAAGGACGTCATCTCCGGCACCAAGAAGCTCCCGAAGGCCACGCCGGTCAAGCGCGCCGCCGCCGGCACGCGGGCGACGGCCACGAAGACCGCCGCGGCGGCCGCGCCGGCCAAGGCGACCACGACCCGCACCACCCGCGCCGCGGCGGCCAAGCCGGCCGCGACGACCACGCGGACCCGCGCCACCGCGGCGAAGCCGGCCGCCAAGGCCACCGCCACCAAGGCGGCCCCGAAGACCACCGCGGCGAAGACCACGGCGGCCAAGGCCACCACGGCGAAGGCGACCCCGGCCAAGGCGACGACGACGCGCACCCGGACCGCCGCCGCCAAGCCGGCCGCGGCCAAGACCACCGCGGCCAAGACGACCGCGGCGAAGGCCACGGCCGCCAAGGCTCCGGCCAAGCGCACCTCCGCGGCCAAGAAGAAGTAGTAACCCGGTCTTTCCCGAAGGGCCTCGCACCGAGCCGGTGCGGGGCCCTTCGGCATTTCCGGCGCCGTTCGCTCGTGCGACCACATAGGACTCTTGCGGGGCTGGGTGAACTCGTGAGACGGCCTCCGCCCGGCGGGCGAGGTCTGCGCAGGGTGCTCCGACCGGCAGGTCCCCCGGCTGAAGCGAGCAGGGCCGACGGGGCCGGCGAGGAGCCGGGCGTCCCCTCGCCGGAGGCCGGAAATCGGCCCACCGTGTCCACTGTGGACTTCACGGGGGCTTGACATCCACGGGTGGTCATTCATACATTCGATGTCTGTTTGTATGAATGACGGGAGTTGATCCGCATGCGGCTCGGCAAGACCGCCGTCGTCCTCGGGGGCAGTGCCGCCGGCCTGTGCACGGCCGGAGCGCTCGCCCCGCACTTCGACCGGGTGCTGGTGCTGGAACGCGACGAACTGCCCGACGGCGCCGAACACCGCCGCGGCGTCCCGCAGAGCAAGCACCCGCACTTCCTGCTCAACTCCGGGCGGCGCGCGATCGGCGCGCTGTTCCCCGGGTTCGAGGAGGACCTCATCGCGGCCGGCGGGCTGCTGCTGATGCCGTCCATGGACGCCGCCTACCTCGACGGGCCGGGCTGGTCGGCCCGCAAGCGCAGCGCCATGACGATGGTCTACGGCTCGCGGATCCTCATCGAACGCGTGCTGCGGGACAAGGTGCGCGAGCTGGCGAACGTCGTCGTCCGCGAGGGGGTCTCGGTGCGTGGCTTGACCACCTCGGACGGAGAGGTCACCGGAGTCGAGCTCGACGAGGAGCACGTCGACGCCGACTTCGTCGTGGACGCCATGGGCCGCGGTTCCCCGGTTTCCGGCTGGCTCGCGGCGGCCGGCTGGCCCGAACCCGAGGTGCAGACCCTCGACGCCAAGGTCACCTACACCTCGCGCTGGTACGACCTGCCCGCCGAGCGCCCCGCCTCCTGGTGGTGGCGGCACCTGGTGATCATGCCGACGCCGGACAAGGGCGACCACCCCGCCGAGCACGAGTTCCTGGTCAACTTCTTCCCGATCGAAGGCAATCGCGTCATCGCCTGCATGGGCTCGTGGGGACTGGAGATGCCCAGCACCACGGCCGCCTTCGCGGAGACGGCGCGCCGGGTGCGGACGCCGTTGTTCGCCGACGCCATGGACCGCTGCGTCCCCGCCTCGCCGGTCCACCTCACGCGGTCGACCGGCAACAAGTGGCGCCGCTACGACCGCCTGCGCACGCGGGCGCGGCGGCTGGTCTTCGTCGGCGACTCGATCTGCGCGTTCAACCCCTTCTATGCCCAGGGCATCAGCTCCGCGTCGGGATCGGCGCTGCTGCTGCGCGAGCACCTGGCCCGCGCGGAGCGGCTCGACGCGAAGTTCTCCGCGCGCTTCTTCGCCGCGCAACGCCGATTGCTGCGGGTGCCGTGGAGCCTGGCGATGGCCCGCGACCAGGGTTACGCCTGCGCGGTCGGCACCGAGCAGCTGCCGGAGTGGCGGCGGCGCATCGTCGCGGCGATGTCGGCACCGGCGTTCCGCCTCGTCGTCGGCGCGGCCCGTGAAGACGAGGTGGTCGACGAGCACTTCGCGAAGGTGTTCAACCTGGACGAATCGCTGGGGCGGATGCTGCGCACCCCGCGGGTCCTCGCCGGCCTGGTGCGCTACCGCGTCCGCGCCGCGCTGGGCCGCCACCGCGTGCCGTTCGGGTTCGACCCCCAGGCGGAACCACCGGCCACGGACTACTCGGCGGCGACGGCGACGGCGCGATGAGCACGGCGTGCGGACCGGACGCCGAAGCCGTCACCCGCGGGCTGGGGTTCGACTGCCACGACGTCTCGCCGGTGGTGTCGGTCCGGCCGCCGTGGGCGCTCGCCCACTGGACGATGCCGCTGCTGGAAGTGCTGATCGTCGGCGGCGCGGTGTTCGCTCTGGTGCACGCGCTGCGCCGGCGTCGTGCCGGCGACCCGGTGAACCTGGCGCTGTGGTGGGCTTCGCTGGTCTACCTGTTCGTCACCGAACCGCCGCTGTACTTCCCGGAGTGGTTCGGGCTCGACCGGCTGTACGGCTTCATCTTCGCCCACAACCTGTTCACCGTGCAGTTCATGGGGGACCGGCTGCCGCTCTACATCGTGGCGTTCTACCCGGTGATCAGCCAGCTCGCCTACGAAGTCGTCCGCTCGCTCGGGCTCTTCCGGCGCGGGGCACTGCGGGGTTCGGTGGCGGTGGCCTTCACCTGCCAGGTGTTCTACGAGGTCTTCGACCACCTCGGCCCGCAGCTGAAGTGGTGGGCGTGGAACCCGGCCAACACGATCGTCAACCACCCGGCCTTCGCGTCGGTGCCGCTGAACAGCATGCTGCTGTTCGCTTCCGTTTCGATGGCCGCGATGACCTACCTCGTCGTCCGCCTGACCCGCGGCCGGCGCCGGCTGACCCTGCGCATCCTGCTGGCCGGTGTCCTGACGCCGCCGGCCATGGCGATCGCCGGGATTCCGTCGGGCTTCGCCGGCGACAACGTCACCGCGCGGGCCTGGATCCTCGGTGTCGAGCTGGGGCTCCTGTGGGTGGCCGGCGGCTGGATCGTCGTGGCGCACCTGCGTTCCGGGGAACCGGGCGAGCCCCTGTCGGCCTTCACGCGGTGCTACCCCGCCGTTTACCTGGGTGCGATGGCGGTGTTCTGGCTCTCGGCGCTCCCGGCCTACTTCGCGGCGAAGGACGGCGTCACGGCGGACGGTACGCCGATCGGCAGCGGGCTGTACGCGCTCGCCTGCTTCGCCGGGGCCGGTCTGCTGCTGGTGGCGCTGTCGCGGCGCGTCCGCGCCCCTGTCCCGGGCTGAGCGCTCCGCTCGGGGAAGATGGCGGCATGGGGCACCACGGATGGCAGGGCAACCCGCCCGGCACCGAAGACGAGGCACGCCGGCGGATCGTCGAAGCGGCGACGGCGTGCCTCGACCGGGCCGGCCTGGCCAAGACGAGCCTGTCCGACGTCGCCGCCGAAGCGGGCGTCACCCGGCAGACCGTCTACCGCTACTTCCCGGGGCTGAAGGACATCCTGCGGGCCGTCGCGCTGGACGGCGTCGAAGAGTTCGCCGGGCGGATGGAGCGGCACCTGGCCGCGTTCGGGACGGCGGCCGAAGCCGCGGTGGAGTCCGTGGTGTTCGCCGTCCGGACGCTGCCCGGGGAGCCGCACATGGGCCTGCTGCTGCAGGCGGGCGAAGCGGACTTCTTCACCGACGGCGTCGTTTCGCCGCTGGCGTTTTCGTACGGGGCGCGGATCCTCCGGAACCTGCCGGTGGACTGGGCGGGCGCCGGGATCGCGTCCGACGAGGAGCTCCAGGGCCTCGCCGAGGTCCTGATGCGGCTGTTCCTGTCGTTCCTGCAGTACCCCTCGACACCGCCGCTCAGCGATGACGAGCTGCGCGCCCTGGTCCGCCGCTGGATCGGGCCGGCGCTGCGCGGCTGACGTTTCCGGAAACGCCGCCGGGGGATGCGATGACAATTCCTGACAACGCGGGGAAGTGTGACGTCTCCCACGCGGAGTCGGTGGCGAGGGGTTTCCGCCCTCGCCACCGACGGTTGCGGTGATCTCTCCCCAGTGATCTGCCGCCCACGGCGTTACTTCTTGGCGGCGGCGACCTTCTTGCGCGGGGCGCGCTTGCGCGGCGGGGCGGCGGGCGCCTCGGCCTCTTCGACCTGCGCCTGCTCGTAGGCGGCGATCACCTCGGAGGAGAGGCGGCCCCGCTCGGAGACCTCGTAGCCGTTCGCGTTGGCCCAGGCGCGGATCTGCTGGTTGCGCTCGCGGTCGGTGGTGCTGGTGGTGGTCGACTGCCCGGTGGCGACGCGCACCTTGCGGCCGCCGATGCGCCGCCCGGCGGCGATGTAGCGGGCCAGTTCGTCGCGCAGGGCGGAGGCGTTCTCGTCCGAAAGGTCGATTTCGTAGGTGACGCCGTCGAGGCCGAACTGAACGGTCTGGGCGGCGGTGCTGCCGTCGATGTCGTCCAGGATCTCGACGAGGACTTTCTGGGCCACGGGAATGCTCCTCAGCTGGATGTGCGTCCGGGGGAACGCGACGTGTGACAAGTTGCACAATGGTCGGCGTTCTTCGGTGGAGTGTATCCACCCGAGGAGACGTACGGCAATTTCCTCCCGGATTCCGCGGAACGGCGGCGGCCCGGGGTGGTCCTGAAAGGACTGGGCCGCCGCCGTCCCGGCTGTTCGCCGGGCGGGGGAATTCAGGTTCCGGAGGGTGTGGAGCCCTGCTCGCCGTGGTGGTAGGGCGGATCCGTGGCGAGCGCCTCGTCGGCGGCGCCTTCGGCGGGATCGGCCAGCTGGGCCTCCCGGGCGGCTTCTTTCGCCTCTTTGATGAGCTGCCGGCTGTGGTCGAGGTCCGCTTCGGGCCGGTTTTCGTTCTCCGTCATCGCGACTCCTTGCGGTCGGATTGCGTTCCCTGCCGCACGGCTACCCGCGAAGCCCCGGACGCAACCGTCGCGGGAGGCGGGGGTGTTCACCCCAACGAGTGGGCGAGGTGAATTGTTCGGCGGCCGGCGGGGGATCGGGTGAGGCGCTGACCGGGACCGGTTCCGCGGGCGGGAAAAGCACGGCCGGAAAACGGCTGGGCGCTTGGTGGGCGACATTCGTGGCGATGCTCGGCGGGCCCGGGGGCGGCGATCTCAGGCCGGTTTGCGGGATCGGTCCGGCGGCTCTGGGCGCATTTACCGGCCGCTGAGGAACGCCGGAGGCTCGTGTGGCCGGCTTGGAAGCGCTGGTGGCTGGTAGGGCTGTTCGGAGCGCTGGAGGCTTGTGGGGGCCAGCCTGGCAGGGCTGCAGGCTTGTGAGGGCCGAAGGCGGCCGCATTCGCCGCGGCCTGCCCGGGCTCGCCGGAAGCCCCGCGGCGACCAACCCCCGAAATGCCGGAAGGGCCCCGCACCAGCCTGGTGCGGGGCCCTTCCGATCGTCGCGAGGGTGTTACTTCTTCTTCGCGGCGGAGGTGCGCTTGGCCGGGGCCTTGGCCGCCGTGGTCTTCTTCGCCGCGGCGGTCTTGGTTGCGGCCGGCTTGGCGGCGGCGGTCTTCGCCCGCGTGGTGGTCGCCTTCGCCGTGGTGGCCTTGGCCGCCGTGGTCTTGGCGGCGGTCTTCGGGGCCGCCTTGGTCGCGGTGGCCTTGGCCGCCGGCTTCGCGGCCGCCGTGCGGGTGCGGGTCGTCGTCGAACGCGTGGTGGCCGGCTTGGCCGCCGCCGCCCGCGTGGTGCGGGTCGTGGTGGCCTTGGCCGGGGCCGCCGCCGCGGTCTTGGTGGCGGTCGCGCGGGTCGACGTCGCCGCGGTGGCGCGCTTGACCGGCGTGGCCTTGGGGAGCTTCTTGGTGCCGGAGATGACGTCCTTGAAGGTGGTGCCGGCGCGGAAGGCGGGCACGTTGGTCTTCTTGACGCGGACGGCCTCACCGGTGCGCGGGTTGCGGGCGGTGCGAGCGGCGCGGGCGCGCTTCTCGAACACCCCGAAGCCGGTGATGTTGACCTTTTCGCCCTTGTTGACCGTCCGGATGATGATGTCGACGAGACCGTCAACGGCCTGCGAAGCCACCTTCTTGTCGCCCAGACGCTCCGACAGCGCCTCGATCAGCTGGGCCTTGTTCGTCATTCCAGTCCTCCATAGTGGAACTACTAGTCACGGCCCATCTCGGCCGACACTGCACACGGTATTACCAATACCGCACAAAATCCAACCGGGGGTCGAAATATTTCCTTGTACGGGGGCGGGTTCCGCCTCCTCAAGACCCCCTTCCGGACGCGACCCGTATCGCAAAGCGAACCGCCGCCATGCCTCTGAGCAGGCAAAACACGGTACTCGCGCCGTCCACTGTGGTCGTCCATATAGGACCCGAGGCCCTTCCGGAGAACTTTTCCCGCGACACGCCGAAGCAGCCCCCTCGGCGGGTGACCGGCCCCACCCGCCCCCGATCCCGTGCGGCGGCCGGGGATCGCGGCCCGCCCCGGCAGCCCCGGCGTTGCGGCGCAACCGGTACGCCCCGCCGAATGCCCGCGGCGGGGGCGAAAGGCCGTCCCCGAAGGGTGAGCTCACTCGTTCGGCGCAGTGCCGGCCTGCGTGAACCCCCGTGGCGGCAGCGCCGTGTTGGGCGCGGGACTGTCGTACCGGCGGGCTAGTCTGCCGCGGGAGGAAGCGCCGGGTGAGACAGGGAGAACCGTGGACCAGGAGACGCTCACCACCGTGGTCGGCCGGGTGGCAGGCACCGAGGACTCGACGCCGCTGCAGTTCTGCGTGGCCATCGATCCCGATGCCTACCTGCAGCTCGACGACGTCGTCGTCACGCGCAGGGAACTGCCCGGGCTCGGCGAAGTCACCTCCTACGGCGTCGTGACGCAGGTGACCGCGCGGCACGAAGGCGCCAGCTTCGGCAGCGACGTCTTCCTGATCTCCGACGGGGTCCTGCCCGCCCAGGTGCAGGAGATCGCCGAGATCGCCACCACCCGCGTCGAGCCCGAGTGCTACGTGCCGCCGAAGCCGGGCAGCCGGGTCGAGCGGGCCGTGGGGGAGGATCGCGCGCAGGCGCTGTACTTCGACAACATGACCCGCCAAGTGGCGGTGGGCCTGGGCCGGGACGGCGAACCCGTCTACCTCAACATGGACTTCCTCGACGGCACCCGCGGCGCGCACGTCAGCATCAGCGGGGTCTCCGGCGTGGCCACGAAGACGTCGTTCGCGTTGTTCCTGCTGCACTCGATCTTCCGCGGCGGCGCCCTGCCGAACGCCCACAACGCCAAGGCCCTCGTCTTCTCCGTCAAGGGCGAGGACCTGCTGTTCCTCGACACCCCGAACGTCCACCTCGACGAAAACCTCAAGGCCGAGTACGCCAAGCTCGGCCTGCCCGCGGAGCCCTTCGCCTCCGTCGGCTTCTACGCGCCGCCGACGCCGTCGGACACCACGGGGAAGCCTTACGTGACCGGGCGGACCTCGGGCGTGGGCGCGTTCTGGTGGACCATCGCGGAGTTCTGCGCCAAGGACCTGCTGCCCTACGTCTTCGCCGACGCCGAGGACGAGCGCAACCAGTACACGATGGTCATCCACCAGGTCGCGAACCGGCTGCGCCTGGACAGCACGCCGGCGGGCAAGGACGGCGCCGCGAACGTCGACGGCGTCCTGTGCCGCACCTACGCCGAGCTCGTCGACGTCATCTGCGAGCGCGTCACCGACGAGGAAACCCGGGCGAGCTGGGCGGGTGCGGTCACCGGCGCGGGCACGGTCAACGCCTTCATCCGCCGCCTGCGCTCGAGCCAGCGCGCGCTGTCCGGCCTCATCCGCGGCGACCTCGCCGACCACCCCGCTCGCTCGCTGTCCACGGAGAACCAGCAGGTGACCGTGGTGGACATCCACAACCTCGTCGAGCGCGCGCAGCGGTTCGTCGTCGGCGTGACGCTCGCGACCGAGACCGCGCGCAAGGAGGCGGCCGGCCCCGGCGGGCTGCTGTTCACCATGCTGGACGAGCTCAACAAGTACGCGCCGCGGGAAGGCAGCAGCCCCATCAAGGAGGTGCTGCTGGACATCGCCGAACGCGGCCGTTCCCTGGGCGTCATCCTGATCGGCGCGCAGCAGACCGCCAGCGAGGTCGAGCGCCGGATCGTCAGCAACAGCTCGGTGCGCATCGTCGGCCGCCTCGACGCCGCCGAGGCTTCCCGGCCCGAGTACGGCTTCCTCCCGGCCAGCCAGCGGGTCCGCGCGACCCTGGCCACGCCGGGCACGATGTTCGTGAGCCAGCCGGAGATCCCGGTGCCGATCGCCGTCGGCTTCCCGTTCCCCGCCTGGGCCACGCGGCTTTCCGAGGCCGGGACGATCCCCACGGCCACGGCCGCATCGAAGAAGTCCGATCCCTTCGCCGGCCTCCCTTCGCGCGGCAGCGACCCCTTCGGTGACGACCCGCCGCCGTTCTGAGCCCACCGCCCACCACTCGAACGGAAGGACGAAGGGTGAAGTTCCTGCACACCTCCGACTGGCACATCGGCAAGACGCTCAAGGGGCGCAACCGCCTCGACGAGCAGCGGGCCGTGCTCGGCGAAATCGTCCGGATCGCGCGGGACGAGGCGTTCGACGCGATCCTCGTCGCGGGCGACCTGTACGAGACGTCGGCGCCGTCGGCGGCCGCGCAGGAACTCGTGGTGCGGGCGCTGATGGCGCTGCGCGAAACCGGTGCCGAGGTGCTCGCCATCGCCGGGAACCACGACCACGCCGCGACGTTCGAGGCGTACCGGCCGCTGCTGCGGGCCGCGGGTATCCAGCTCACCGGCGATCCCCGCCCGGTCCACGACGGCGGGGTCCATTCGTTCGACGCGCGTTCGACGGGCGAGCGCGTCAACGTCGCCGTGCTGCCCTTCCTTTCCCAGCGCTACGCGGTGCGCGCCGCCGAACTGCTCGCCGGGACGCCGGCGGACAACGTCGGCCAGTACGACCAGCGCGTGCGCGACATCCTGGAGCACCTCAAGACCGGGTTCACGCCGGGCGCGGTGAACCTCGTCATGGCGCACCTGACGGTCACCGGCGGGGCGATGGGCGGCGGGGAGCGGGCGGCGCAGTCCATCTTCGAGTACCACGTGCCCGCCACGGCGTTCGGCGCCGATCCGCACTACGTGGCGCTGGGCCACCTGCACCGGCGCCAGTCCCTGCCCGCCGCGTGCCCGGTGCACTACAGCGGTTCTCCGTTCGCCGTCGACTTCGGCGAGCAGGACAACACCAGCGTCGTGCTCTCGGTCGAGGTGAGCCCCACGACACCGGCGAAGATCACCGACATCCCCCTGAAAGCGGGCCGGAAGCTGCGCACGGTCCACGGCACGGTGGCGGAGCTGATCGCGCGCGCCGCGGAGTTCGGCGAGGACTACCTGCGCGTCTACCTCCGTGAACCGACCCGGGCGGGCCTGCGGGAGGAGATCCAGGAAGCCCTGCCGAACGCGCTGGAAATCCGCATCGACCCGGAGTTCGCCGCGCCGGTGACGACGTCGAACGGCGACCGCGCGGTCGCGGACCGTTCGCCGGGGGAGCTGTTCGCGAGCTACTGCGCGGAACGCACGGTCGAGGACAAGCGCGTGCAGGCGCTCTTCGCGCGGCTGCACGACGAAGAGACGAGCGGGGTGTGACATGCGGCCAGTGCTGCTGGAGATGACCGGCTTCGCGTCCTTCCGCGAGAAGACCGAGATCAGCTTCGAAGACACCGATTACTTCGCGCTCGTCGGGCCGACCGGTGCGGGCAAGAGCACGGTCATCGACGCGCTCACCTTCGCCCTGTACGGCTCGGTCGCCCGCTGGGACCACGAAGGCCTCGTCGCCCCCGCGCTCGCCCCGACGGTCAACCGCGCCACCGTGCGGCTGGTCTTCGACGCCGGCGGCGCCCGCTACCACGTCGTGCGGGAAGTCCGGCGCAGCGGCGGCAAGAAACCCACGGTCAGCGTCAAGAACGTCCGCCTGGAACGGCTCATCGACCCCGCCGCGCTCGGCGGGCCCGAGGACGACGCCGACGCGGTCGCCGCGGACTCCGAGGTCACCCCGGCGGTCGAACGCCTGCTCGGGCTGACGTTCAAGCACTTCTGCACCTGCGTGGCGCTGCCCCAGGGCGACTTCGCCGAGTTCCTGCACGCGAAGGCCGCGGACCGGCAGAAGATCCTCATCAAGCTGCTGGGCCTGGAGGTCTACGAGCGGATCGGCCGCCGCGCGGGCGTGACGGCGGAGCAGCAGAAGCAGCGCGCCGCCGTCCTCACCGAACAGCTCGGCAGCTACGCCGACGCCACCGAGGAAGCCGTCGCCGGGCTCGCCGCGCGGATGACGGCCCTGGAGGAGCTCGACGCGCGGGTGACCACGGCCCTGCCGGGGCTGAACGAGGCCACCCGCACGCACGACGAAGCCCGCCAACGCGTCGCCAAACTCGCTGCGGAACTGGAAGTCCTCGACGGTGTGGAGCGCCCGGACGGCGTCGAAGACCTCGAAACCCGGCGGCGCGCAGCGGCGGACGCGGTCACCACGGCCCGGACGGCGTTGGAGACGGCGGAAACGGCGGACGAAGCGGCCCGGGCCGCCCTCGCCGCGGCTCCCGCGCGCAGTGAGCTGGAACGGATCCGCGCCGCGCACACCGAACTCGCCGACGTCGAGCAGGCCCTCCCACGGCTCGGCGAAGCAGCGGAAGCGGCGAAGCAGGCGAAGGAAGCTGCCGCCACGGCTGCGAGCGAAGTGGTGTCCGTCCTCGACGCGGCCCGGGAAAACCGGGACCGGACCGCTCGGGCGGCGGAGGACACCGCCGCCGAAGCCGCCCGCGCCCGGCAGGAGCGGGACAAGCTCGCCGGTCTGCGGCCGCCGGAGGATCTCGGGGACCTGTCGGCGGAAGCGGCGCGGGTGGCGAAGCGCACCGCGGCCGCCGACGAACGCCTGCGGGCGGCGGAGGCCGCCGACGCCGAAGCGCGGGCGGCGCTGGGCGCCCAGCCCGATGTCGCGCCGCTCGCCGCGGCCCGTTCGGATGCCCGCACGTTGTATGCGTTGTGCGAGGCGCAACGGAAGGCCGCGCCGGAGCAGGCCGCTCGCCAGGCGGAGCTGGAAGCCGCGCGCACGGCCTTGGCCGCCGCCGACACCGAGCTCGCCGCGGCGAAGACCGCGGTGGCCGAAGCCGAGCAGGCCGGTCAGGCGCTGGTGCTGCGGGCCGGGCTCGCCGTCGGGCACCCGTGCCCGGTGTGCGAGCAGGAAGTGACGGCCCTGCCGGACGCCGGCGGCCACGCCCACCTCGCCGAGGCTCGCGAACGCCTCGACCGCGCCGAACGCGGCCGGTCGTCGGCCGAATCGGGCGTGCGCAAGCTGGAACGGGCCGTGGACCGCGACGCCGACGCCCGCGCGTCGGCGGCGGCGCAGGCGGAAGAACTCCGCGCGGTGCTCGCCGAGGTCGACGGCCCGCCGGAGTCGGCGCCCCTGCTGCGGCCGGTCGAGGCGTCCTTCTCCGGGCAGGACTACGCGGATCTCGTCGCCGCCGTCCGCGAACGGGGTGAGTGGCTCTCGGCGACGATCGAGGGCCGCACCCGGGTCGCCGAAGCCGCGCGCGCCGCCGACGCGGAACTGGCCGCGGCTCGCGCCGAACGCACGAAGGCCCAGCAGGAGGCCGAGGTCGTGGCGAAGTCGTTCGCGGCGGCCCGCGAGGCCTTGCGGGCCGCCCGCGATCCCCTGGTGGAGCTGGGAGCGCCGGCGCTCGACGGCGACGACGTCCCGGCGGGGTGGCAGCGCCTCACCACGTGGGCGGCTTCCGCGCTGGACGAACGGCGCACCGCGCTGGCCGCCCTCGAAGCGGCCGCCGAGGCCGCGGGCAAGGAAGCTGTCGTGGCGGCCGAAGATTTCCGGACCGCCGAGCGGGACGCCGAGCAGCGGCGCACCCGGGCGGTCGACGCGGGGCTGGCCGAGCAGGCGGCGCGCACCGAGCTCGCCACCGCCCGGCAACGGCAGGCGGACCTGGTGGCGGCCCTCGACAGCGCACCGGCCGCCGACGTGGTCACCGAGCAGCTCGCTCGCGTCGGGGAACTCGAGCAGGCGGCGAAAACGGCGGACGCCGGGCTGAGGAAGGCCCGCGCGGCCGCGAAACAGGCCGCCGACAACCAGGCGGGCATCGCGCAGGAGGTCGACGCCGCGCGGCAGCGGCTGTCGCGGGCGCGCGACCCGCTCGTCGGCCTCGGCGCGCCGCCGATCGACGCTCTTTCGGGGATCCGGGTGGCGGAGCCCCCAGCCCAGGGCGAAGCCCCGGTTCCCACAGCCGGTGAAAGTCTCCTCGCCGCCTGGACCGCGCTCACGGATTGGGCCGCCGGCCAGGCGAAGGACCACCGCGAGCGGCTGGCCGTCGCGGAGACCGCCGAGGGCGAAGCCGCGGAAGCGTTGCAGGCGGCCGAACGCGCGGTGGCCGACGACGTCACCGCCCTCGGCGTCGCCCTGCCCGAGGGGCCGGTGCGTGATCGCGTCCCGGTCGTCGTCGCCGCGGCCCGGGCCCGCGCCGAAGCCGACCACAGCGACCTGAAACGGCGGGTCGCGCGGGTGGCCGGCCTGCACGAGGACATCGCGGCCGCGGAGTCCGAAGCCCAGGTCGCGCGGCTGCTCGCGGATCTGCTGCGCTCGGACAAGTTCCCGCGCTGGCTGATCGCCGGGGCGCTCGACACGCTCGTCGCCGAGGCGTCGGCGTCGCTGCTGGAACTGTCCGGCGGCCAGTTCGAGCTCACCCACGACAAGGGCGATTTCCTGGTGGTGGACCACAACGAGGCCGACGCCCGGCGCCCGGTGAAGACGCTGTCCGGCGGCGAGACGTTCCAGGCGTCGCTCTCCCTCGCGCTGGCGCTGTCTTCGCAGCTCGGGGCCATGGCGGCGGAAGGGGCGACGCGGCTGGAGTCGATCTTCCTCGACGAAGGCTTCGGGACGCTGGACGAGGCCACCCTCGACGTCGTGGCGTCCACTTTGGAGAACCTCGCCGCGTCCGGCTCCCGGATGGTCGGGGTGATCACGCACGTGCCGGCGCTCGCCGAGCGCGTCCCGGTGCGGTTCCTGGTCACCCGGGACGGCGCGGGCTCGCACATCGCCAGGGAGGGCGCATGACCGCGGTGGCCGGCATGAACTTCAGCATCGACGCCTGGGACCCGGGCTACGGCAGCTCGATGGAGGCCGAGGAGCTCGGCCGCTCCCAGGCCGAGGTCGAACTCGACATCGAGGTCCCCGAGGCCGAGTGGGCGCCGATCGACCCGTCGCCGGTGACACCGCCGGAAGCGGTGCTGTTCGTCGACGGCGTCCGGCGGATCGACGCGCGCGTCTGGATCGACGACCCGGCCGGCACGAACTCGGCGTCCATCGGCATCTGCGCGTCCTACGCGGCGGGGGTGGTGTGCTGCTGCGAGGGTCAGGCGCACGTCGTCGGCACCGACGTCCGGCGCGGGCTGTTCACCGTCGCCCCGCAGGCCGACGACATCGCCACCCCGGCCGGGATCTACACCGCGCACCGGGCGGCGGCCAAGGAGGACAAGCCGCTGCCGGTGGTGCTGTCGTCGGCGTTGCAGGAGCAGCTGGCCGAAACGGAACTGGAGACGGCGATCCGGGCGCGCACGGCCATCCACGGGCACGTCGGCCACGACCTGCTGGTGGTGGACGGCCCGCTGCGCGGCCGGGCGCACCTCGAGCGGGCCGTCGGGTTCATCAAGAGCCACCAGACGACGTACCTGCCGGGAGAGCTCAACGCGCTGGTCGGCCGGCTCGGCGCGCACCAGCGCACGCCGGTGTTCCTGATGGGCACGACCTGGGTCCGGCACTCCTGGTACCTGCGCCTGCCGTCGGCAGGCGGGCCGCCGTGGTCCGGGGTGGTCCGGGTGGAGGCGGCGCCGCACCTCGGCCGCGAGCAGGTCGCCGAGCTGGCGAACGTCACCCAGTCGGTCCTCGGCCGGTTCGCCTCGGTCCCCTACAAGGACTCGCGCGCGCCGCAGAACCTCTACCCGATCGCCGGGCTGGAGCGCGACCTGCGCCACCGCCTCGGCGACCAGCAGTTCGTCTACCGGGCGCTGAGGCTGGCCGCGGCCCGCTGACCCGCCGCTCACGGCGGTGGCGGCCGGTGCGCGCCGGGGGCCCCGGGACGGCGGCCTGGGGAACGCGCCGGCCCGGGGTGTCCTCTGTGGAGGGTCAGCCCAGCGAGCCGTCCCCGGTCTGCGGCGCCCCGGCCGGCTTGACCGCCACCTGCGGTTTCGCCGGTTTCGGGGGCTTCGGCTTCGGCTTGGCGGTCGACGGCTGGGGCTTCGTCGTGGGCGGCTTCGGCGAGGTGGCCGGCGGCGTGCCCACGATGGTGAACGTGACCGTCGGCTTCCGGCCGTCCTGGCACGGGAACGACGCGGTGTACCGGCCGGGCCGCTTGCTCGCCGTCGTCCTGCCGCCCAGGTGGCCCCAATTGCCCAGCCCGACCCACTCGATCGGCGCGGTGAACCCCGCCGACGTGACCGGCCCCGCCGGCGCGCACCCGTGGCCCGTTCCCCCGTACATGTCCGCGTCGATCCGGCCTCCGGGCTCGACCTTCGGGGTCAGGCTCCACCAGACTTCGTCGGCGGCGCTCGCCGGCGCCGACAGCGCGAGCGTCGCCGCGCTCGCCGCCATTAGGCCGATCAGGGTTTTCTTCGGCATGGTCGGTCCCCTCTCGTCAGTGCTCCTCTCACGCCTGAGCCGGGAAAATGGTTGAGTCCAATCCATGTTCAAGTACGTGAACGTAAATCGCGTCTATGTTTCTGTGTCACGTATGGATTAGCTTGGCCGGATGCGCACCGGCCCGCTCGTTCTCTCCGTGGTCCTGGGGTTGTCGCTGACGACGCCGGCGGCCGCGCAACCGCAACCCTGGCGCGACGCCCGGCAGTCACCCGATCGCCGGGCCGCCGAGCTCGTCGCGGCGATGACCCTCGACGAGAAGATCTCCCAGTTGCACCTGCAGCCCGACGCCGAGCACCAGCGGTTCGTGCCGCCGATCCCGCGGCTCGGCGTCCCGGGCTTCCGGATCGCCAACGGCCCGGCGGGCATGGGCCCGGCCGACGACAAGCCGCAGAAACCGGCGACCGCGCTGCCGGCCACCATGGCACTGGCGTCGACGTTCGACACCGGTGTCGCCCGCCGGTACGGCCGGCTGATCGGCAGCGAAACCCGCGCGCTCGCGCACCACGTCTCCGAGGCGCCCGACATCAACATCGCCCGCGTTCCGCGCAACGGCCGGACGTTCGAAGGCATGGGGGAGGACCCGTTCCTCGTCGGCGCGCTGGCCGCCGCCGACATCCGCGGGATCCAGGAGAACGGCACCATCGCCGAGGTCAAGCACTACGCGGCCAACAACCAGGAGACCCAGCGCTTCAGCATCGACGAGCACATCGACGAGCGCACGCTCAACGAGATCTACCTGCCGCACTTCGAGCGGGCGGTCACCGAAGGCCGGGCGGGCTCGGTGATGTGCGCCTTCCCCAAGATCAACGGCGTGTTCATGTGCGAGAACCCGGCCCTGCTGCAGGGCAAGCTGCGCGACGACTGGGGGTTCACCGGGTTCGTCCAGTCGGACTGGGGTGCCGCGCACAGCACCGTCGGCTCGGCGAACGCGGGCATGAACCTCGAAATGATCGACGGCACCTGGTACGGCGACAAGCTGAAGCAGGCCGTGCTGGCCGGGCAGGTCACCGAACAGCGGGTCGACGAGCTGCTGCTGCCGCGGTTCCGGACCATGTTCGCCTTCGGGCAGTTCGACCACCCGCCGGTGCTTTCGCCGCTGCCGACGGCCCGGCACGACGCCGCCGCGAAGGAGTTCGCCGAACGCGGCATGGTCCTGCTGCGCAACGAACAGGCGCAGCTCCCGCTCGACCCGGGCGTGCGGTCGATCGCGCTGATCGGGCCGTTCGCGACCAAGGCCAAGACCGGCGGCGGAGGCAGCTCGGCCGTCATCCCGACGTCCACGGTGGACCCGTTGCCGGGGCTGCGGCAGCGGGTTCCCGGTGCTCTGGTGACGCTCGACGACGGCGGTGACGTCGCGCGCGCGGCCGCGCTGGCCCGGACCGCCGACGTCAGCGTGGTGATGGTCGGGGACGACGAAACCGAGGGCAAGGACCGGCCGAGCCTGGCCCTCGACGGCAACCAGGACGCCCTGGTGGCGGCGGTCGCCGACGCCAACCCGCACACGGTGGTCGTGGTGAAGAGCGGCGGTCCGGTGCTCATGCCGTGGGCCGCGCGCGTGCCGGCGATCCTCCAGGCGTGGTACCCGGGCCAGCAGGACGGCGCGGCGGTGGCGGGCGTGCTCTTCGGCGACGTCAACCCGTCGGCGAAGCTCCCGATCACGTTCCCGGCGGCGGACGCCGACACCCCGGCGAACACCCCGGCCCAGTTCCCCGGCGTCGGCGGCGTCGCGACGTACTCGGAGGGCCTGCAGGTCGGTTACCGGTGGTTCGACGCGCAGGGCCGGGCCCCGCTGTTCCCGTTCGGCCACGGCCTGTCGTACACGACGTTCGCCTACTCGGGCCTGTCGGTGCGTGGCACCGGCGACGGCGCCACGGCGACGTTCACGGTCCGGAACACCGGGCAGCGGGCGGGCGCCGAGGTCGCCCAGCTGTATCTGGGCTTTCCGGCGGCCGCGGGCGAGCCGCCGCGTCAGCTGAAGGGCTTCGAGCGGGTCTCGCTGGCGCCGGGGGAGGCCCGGCGCGTGACGATCCGGCTGGACGCGCGCGCCTTCTCCGTCTGGGACACGGTGAGCCACGCGTGGCAGCCCGCGCGGGGCGCGTTCACCGTGTCCGTCGGTGGTTCGTCGCGGTCCTTGCCGTTGCAGGCGCCGCTCGTGCGGCGCTGAGGGCTCAGGCCTTGCAACCGGGCGCGGTGGCGGCGGCGAGCATCAGCTCCGGGGAGTCCTTCACCGCGCCGACCGGGTCGTAGACGCCGTCGACGTCCTGCTGCGCCTGCGCGACGGCCTGGGCCGCCGGGTTTTGGGACGCTTCGTTGCCCGGCTTGGCGCGGTCGAGCGTGGCCTTCGCCTCGGCGGCGTGGTCGCGGGCGCTGGTGAACTTCGTGACGAAGGCCTGGCGCACCTTGTCGCCGAGCGGCACCGGCGCGGGCGGCAGCGCCGTCAGCTTGTCGACTACCTCGCCGGTGCGGGCCGCGATGCCGCCCAGCGTCGCGCTGAGCGCCTCCTGCGCCTCGGCGACCGACTTGGGCGTCGGCCGGCCGGTCTCGGCTTCCCGGTTGGTGCGCTCCCGGTAGCCGTGGACGGCGGCGCAGAAGCCGTCCATCCAGCGCACGGCGGCCGGGTCGGCGGTCGGCGCGGACGTGACGGTCTGCACCGGGGCCGGGTTCTGCGGTGGCGGGGCCGCGGACGGCGTGTTCCCGCACGCGGTCAGCAGCAGGCCGGCACCCAGCAGGGCAGTGGCGATCTTCATGGAACCCCCTCGCGTTGTGCCGGGTACACGCGCGAGCGGGCCGGAAGGTTGAGTCATGCGGCGGCGAGAGTTCCGCCCAATGCCCGGAGGCCCGCCGCGGTGAGCTCGGCCCGCGTCCACTGCCCGACGGCGACGGCCCGCGCGGGCCGGATCAGCCCGGCCCGCGCCAGCTGGTGCGCGGTGGCCTGGTCGCAGCAGGGCAGGCCGTCGACCCGCAGGTCGGGCTCGCAGCTGCAGGTGAGTTCGGCCCGCCCGGCCCCGACGGCCCGCAGCATCGCCATCGCCCGGCGATTCAGTTCGGTGGTCATTTCGGTCATCCCCCTCTGGTGGTGCTGTCCAGGAGGAGACGTGGCCGGCGTCACCGAATACGCGACTTCGCGCAGGGTCACCCGATCGGCTCAGGTGCGCTTCCCCCAGCGCCGGTCGTCGGGATCCTCGCCGCGGCTCAGGGCGTCGAGGTAGGCCCGGTCGACGGCGAACCGGGCGGCGATTTCCGCGCCCCGGGCGACGGCGCCGTGGCCGGGGATGAGGACATCGACGTCCTCGGCGACGTCTTCCAGCCGGTCGAGGACGGCTCGATAGGAGCCGGGTTGCTCGTCGCGGCGGGGGTCGAGGAGCGGGATCAGGACGTCGGAGAGCAGGTCGCCGGCGATCAGGACGCCCCGATCGGCGAGCAGGAGGGCGGCGTGCCCGACGGCGTGGGCGTCGTGCTCGATGACTTCGCCGGGGAGCGGGTTGCCGGTTTCGGGCAGCGGGGTGAGCCGCGCGATCGGTTCAAGGGGAATATCCGGCGCGGTTTCCCGGGCCATGGCCTGGGCGCGTTCGCGGGCTTCGCCGGCGATGCGCGCGTTGGCCGCGGTGGCGTAGCGGGGGACGTCGCCGAAGCGCGGGTGCCAGAGCAGGTGGTCGAAGTGCGGGTGGGTGGAGAAGCCGGCGACGACGGGGGCGCCGAGCCGCTCGAGGTCGTCGGCGAGTTCGTTCAGTTCCGCGCCGCGGATGCCGGGGTCGACGAGGACGAGCCCGGCGTCGGTTGCCACGACGGTGGTGTTGCTCCAGACCCAGTCGCTCTGCCGCACCCAGACCCCGTCGGCCACCTGGTTCAGCATCGGGTCAGAGCCGTTCCTGCAGAGCGTCCGCCGCGGCCAGGAGATCCGCCGCCCAGCGGGCACCCGGCTTCCGGCCGATCCGCTCGATCGGCCCCGACACCGAGACCGCCGCCACGACCGTGCCCGCCGAATCCCGCACCGGCGCCGAAATGCTCGCCACGCCCGGCTCGCGCTCGGCCACGCTCTGCGCCCAGCCGCGGCGCCGGACCTCGAGCAGCGTGCGCTCGCCGAAGACCGCGTCGGCCAGGATCGTGCGCTGCGTGTGCGGGTCCGCCCAGGCCGCCAGGACCTTCGCGCCCGAGCCCGCCGTCATCGGCAGGCGCGAACCCACCGGCACCGTGTCGCGCAGGCCGCTCGGCGGCTCCGCCGTCGCGACGCACACGCGCTGGACGCCGTCGCGCCGGTACAGCTGGACGCTCTCCCCGGTGACGTCGCGCAGTTTCGGCAGCACCACGCCCGCCGCGTCGAGCAGCGGGTCCGTCGAACCGCCCGCGAGCTCGGCCAGCGCCGTGCCGGGGCGCCAGCGGCCGTCCGGACCGCGGCGCAGCAGCCGGTGCACCTCCAGGCCGACCGCGAGCCGGTGCGCGGTGGCCCGGGGCAGGCCGGTCCGCGTGCACAGTTCCGCGAGGCCGCAGGGGTCGTCCGCGACCGCCTGCAGGACGGCCACTGCTTTGTCGAGTACTCCGATACCGCTATGCTGTCCCACGACCCGATACTAGCGTCCCGCACTTTGGGAAGTCCAGCATCTGGGAAAACCCTGAACTCGAGCTGCGCCCCTCCTTCGCGGCTCGCACCCGATCTCGCAGGTGCGCGCCCGAGTTCGTCGACGAACCGTGGAAGGAGCCGGAGATGACCAGCCCGACCGGCAAGGCCCGCACGCTGGCGGAGAAGGTGTGGGACAGCCACCTCGTGCGCCGAGGCGAAGGCGCCGAACCGGACCTGCTCTACATCGACCTCCACCTGCTGCACGAAGTGACCAGCCCGCAGGCCTTCGACGGCCTCCGCCTGGCCGGGCGGCAGCTGCGCCGCCCCGACCTGACCATCGCGACCGAGGACCACAACGTCCCGACCGTGGACATCGAGCTCCCCATCGCCGATCCGGTCTCGCGCACCCAGGTCGACACCCTTCGCCGCAACTGCACGGAGTTCGGGGTCCGGCTGCACCCGATGGGTGACGCCGAGCAGGGCATCGTGCACGTCATCGGCCCCCAGCTCGGCCTGACCCAGCCCGGCATGACCGTGGTCTGCGGCGACAGCCACACCTCGACGCACGGCGCGTTCGGCGCCATCGCCTTCGGCATCGGCACGTCCGAGGTCGAGCACGTCATGGCCACCCAGACGCTGCCGCTGCGTCCGTTCAAGACGATGGCGATCACCGTCGACGGGCAGCTGCGCCCGGGCGTCACGGCGAAGGACATCATCCTCGCGGTGATCGCCAAGATCGGCACCGGCGGTGGCCAGGGCTACATCCTGGAGTACCGCGGCGCGGCCATCGAGGCCCTCTCGATGGAGGCCCGGATGACCGTCTGCAACATGTCGATCGAGGCCGGCGCCCGCGCCGGGATGATCGCCCCGGACGACACGACGTTCGAGTACCTGAAGGGCCGCGCCCACGCACCGCAGGGCGCGGACTGGGACGCGGCGGTCGAAAACTGGCGGCAGCTGCGCACCGACGACGGCGCCGAGTTCGACGCCGAAGTCCACCTCGACGCGAGCGCGCTGACGCCGTTCGTGACCTGGGGCACCAACCCCGGCCAGGGCCTCCCGCTGGGCGCCGAGGTGCCCGACCCGGAGGCGATCCCGGACGAGAACGACCGCATCGCCGCTGAAAAAGCCCTGTCCTACATGGACTTGAAGCCCGGCACGCCGCTGCGTGAGATCGCTGTCGACACGGTCTTCCTCGGCTCCTGCACCAACGGCCGGATCGAGGACCTGCGGGCCGCGGCCGAGGTGCTGCGCGGGCGGAAGGTGGCGGAGTCGGTCCGGATGCTGGTGGTGCCCGGCTCGATGCGCGTCCGCAAGGCCGCCGAGGCCGAGGGGCTCGACCAGGTCTTCACCGAGGCGGGCGCCGAGTGGCGCCAGGCCGGCTGCTCCATGTGCCTGGGCATGAACCCGGACCAGCTGAAGCCGGGCGAGCGCAGCGCGTCGACGTCGAACCGCAACTTCGAGGGCCGGCAGGGCAAGGGCGGCCGGACGCACCTGGTCTCGCCGCTCGTGGCCGCCGCCACGGCCGTGCGGGGCACGCTGTCGTCGCCGGAAGACCTGCTGACCGCCGCCCGCTGACCCACCCGAGGAGCTACAGCCATGGAACCGTTCACCCAGCACACCGGCGTCGGCGTCCCGCTGCGCCGGTCCAACGTGGACACCGACCAGATCATCCCGGCGGTCTACCTCAAGCGGGTGACCCGGACCGGGTTCGAGGACGGCTTGTTCGCCGCCTGGCGAAGCGACGAGAACTTCATCCTCAACCAGGGGCCGTTCAAGAACGGGAGCGTGCTGGTCGCGGGCCCGGACTTCGGAACCGGTTCCTCCCGCGAGCACGCCGTCTGGGCGCTGATGGACTACGGCTTCAAGGTCGTCATCTCCGCCCGGTTCGCCGACATCTTCCGCGGCAACTCCGGCAAGGGCGGCCTGGTGGCCGCCCAGTGCGAGCAGCACGACGTCGAGCTGCTCTGGAAGCTGCTGGAGAACGAGCCCGGCACCGAGGTCACGGTCGACCTGGAGACCAAGACGGTGCAGGCGAAGGACTTCACCGCGCCCTTCCAGATCGACGACTACGTGCGCTGGCGGCTGCTGGAAGGTCTCGACGACATCGCGCTGACGTTGCGCCATGCCGGTGAGATCGACGCTTTCGAGGCGAGCCGCCCGTCCTGGAAGCCGACGACGACGCCGGTCGCCGCCGGTTAGTGGTATCGGGGGCGGAACCGCTTGCCAGGCAAGCGGTTCCGCCCCTTTTTTGTTTCGCTCGAACGGCCCTCCGCGAGCCTGTTGTCGCGGTTCGGCGTTCGCCGGAACCCGTCCCAGGGCAAGGGAAAGTTCCGCACGCCGGTTGGAATCGCGCTGCCTTGGTAATACCGTTGTGGCCAGCCGGCCGACGCGGCCGTGGATCCTTCCTGGAGGACTGGACATGGCCAACAAGGCCCAGCTGATCGAGGCGCTGACCGAGCGCCTGGGCGACAAGAAGGCCGCTGCCGAGGCGGTCGACGGTCTGGTCGACATCATCATCCGGACGGTCAACAAGGGCGAAAAGGTCAACATCACGGGCTTCGGAGTGTTCGAGAAGAGGGCCCGAGCCGCCCGGACGGCCCGCAACCCGCGCACGGGCGAAGCGGTCCGCGTGAAGAAGACGAACGTGCCGGCGTTCCGCGCGGGGACGACCTTCAGGGACGTGGTGTCAGGGGCGAAGAAGCTACCGAAGGCGACGCCGGTTCGGCGCGCGACAGGGACTGCGGCTGCTTCGCGCGCGGGTGCGGCGAAGCCGGCTGCGGCGGGTGCGGCTGCGGCTGCGGCGAAGCGTTCGACGGCTACGCGGACCAGGGCAGCGGCTGCGAAGCCGGCGTCGACGCGGACGGCGGGCACCCGGACGGCGGCGACTCGGACGGCGGCCACTCGGACGACGGCGGCGAAGGCGGCGGCTGCGAAGCCGGCGACGACCCGGACTCGCGCTACGGCGGCGAAGTCGGCTACGGCTGCGAAGTCGACCACCGCGGCGAAGTCGACCACGGCTGCGAAGTCGACGGCTGCAAAGTCGGCTACGGCCGCGAAGCCGGCCACGGCGGCGAAGACGACCACGGCTCGCAAGACCCCGGCCGCCAGGACCACCGCGGCGAAGACCCCGGCCCGCCGAACCTCGGCCGCGGCGAAGAAGGACTGAGCCGCCCGAAACTGTCGTACCCCTGCGGTAACGTGAAATCAGGGGGACCCCCTGGGGGCGACCCCCTGCTAGACGAGCAGCTTTTCGGCAGGGCCCCGCGCGACGTGCGTGGGGCCCTGCCGCGTGTCCACGCCCTGCGGCGGAAGAGATTCACGCCCGGAGGGGCGGTCGGCGCGCTGGGATGGTCGGCTTGCGCCCCTTGGCGGTCGGATCGCGCGCCTCGGCGGAGGGGCCGCGCGCGGGCAGTCGGCTTCCGCGTCTGGACGGTCGGATTCGCGCCCGGAGGATCGGATCGCGTACCTGGTTGGTCGGCTTGTGTACCCAGGTGGTCGGCTCGCGCGCCTCGGCGGTCGGCTTGCGTGCCTGGTTGGTCGGCTTGTGTACCCAGGTGGTCGGCTCGCGCGCCTCGGCGGTCGGCTTGCGTGCCTGGCTGGTCGGTCCGTGCACCAATGTGGTCGGCTCGGGTACTTGGCGGGGCGGTTCGCGCCTCGGCGGTCGGCGCCCGCGCCCGCGCCCGGATGGTCGTTCGCGTGTCTGGGTCGTCGGGTCCCGCACCGGCATGGCCAGCTCGGGTACCGGGCGCGACTGTCCGCGTACCCGAGGCGTCGGCTCGCGTCCCCATAGAGTCGGCTCGCGGACCCGGACCGTCGGCTCGCGGACCCACGGCGTCGGATCCTCGCGAGCCCGGACCGACCAGCCGCCCGAGCCGGAACCAAACCGGCGCCCCGCAACCGATCCCCGCCGGGCGTCCCACCGACTCCGCGGGACGGATGGGAAGTCACCCACCGCCTGCGTCGGTGCAACGGTCGGCGCCGGGACCGGTTCCGTCCAATTTTGCGAAGTTGCTTGAGCGCCCGGCCGAGTGATGCCACGCTGCGTTCCTCGGGCCCGCGTCCGGCGGGGCCGGCCGTGGGCGAGGCGAACCTGGGGGCGAACCACCATCGACATCCGGCTGCTCGGCCCGTTCCAAGTGCTCGTCGACGGTTCGCCGGTCGTGCTGACCAGTTCCCGCCAGCGCGCCCTGCTCGCCACGCTCGCGCTCGCCGCCGGGCGGCTCGTCTCCATCGATGCCCTCGCCCGGGGCGTCTGGGGCGAGACCCCTCCCGCGCACATCCGGGGCAGCCTGCAGACCTACGTCATGCGCCTGCGCCGGCTCTGCGGCGAAGACACCGTCGTCACCGAACCGGACGGGTACCGGCTGGTCGTCGACCCGTCCCGGGTGGACGCCCTGCGCTTCCTCCAGCTGCTCGACCAGGCCGCCGCCGCGGCGGAACCCGCCCGCCGCCGGGAACTGCTCGCCGCCGCCCTCGACGGGTGGGGTGTTCCGCTCGAAGGGGTCGGCTCTCCGGCGCTGGCCGCCGAATGGGGGCCGCTGCTGACCGAGCGGTACCTCTTCGCCGTCGAACAGCGGATCGACCTCGACACCGGGCTCGTCCCCGATGCGCGGCTCGTCGCCGAACTCACCGACCTCGTCGCCCAGCACCCGCTGCGGGAGTCGTTGTGGGAACGGCTGGTGCGCACCCTCGCCCGGTCCGGGCGCCGCGCCGAAGCGCTCGCCCGCTACGCCGGGCTGCGGGCGTTGCTGGCCGACGAACTGGGCGTCGAACCCGGCGAAGACCTCCGCCGCCTGCACGCCGAACTGCTCGCCGCCGACGCCGATCCGGCCGTCCACACCGTTCCGCGGCAACTGCCCTTCGACGTCGCCGGCTTCACCGGCCGCGGCCCCGAACTCGCCGAACTCGACCGGCTGCCGCCCGGGGACGGCTCCGGCATCGTCGTCATCGAAGGCACCGCCGGCGTCGGCAAGACGTCGCTGGCCGTGCACTGGTCCCACCGCGTCCGCGAGCGCTTCCCCGGCGGCCAGCTGTTCCTCGACCTGCGCGGCCACTCCGCCGACACCCCGGTCACGCCCGGCGCCGCGCTGGCCGGCTTCCTGCGCGCCCTCGGCGTCCCGGCCGAGACGCTGCCCTCCACTGTGGAGGAACGCTCGGCGCTGCTGCGCAGCAGGCTGGCCGGCAGCCGCACCCTCATGCTGCTCGACAACGCCCGCGACGCCGACCAGGTCCGCCCACTCCTGCCCGGGTCCGGGAACCTCGTCGTGGTGACCAGCCGCAACCAGCTGCGCGGCCTCGTCGCCCGGGACGGCGCCCGCCGCATCGCCCTGCGGTCCTTCGACGACCGCGACGCGGCCGCGCTGCTCGCCGGCAGCGTCGGGCCGCAGCGCCTCGCCGCCGAACCCGACGCCGTCGCCGAACTCGTCCAGCTCTGCGGCCGCCTGCCGCTGGCCCTGGCGCTGGCCGGAGAACGCGCGTCCCGGTTCTCCGGCGTCTCGCTCGCCGGAATCGTCGAAGAACTGCGCGACCAGCGGCTGCGGCTCGACACCCTCCGCGACCCGCAGGACGCCGGCACCGATCTGCGGGCCGCGTTCTCCTGGTCCTACAAGGCACTGCGCCCGGCCGCGGCGCGCTTCTTCCGGCTGCTCGGCCTGCACCCCGGCCTCGGGTTCAGCCTGGCCTCGGCCGCCGCGCTGGCCGGCGCCGACCTGCGGGAAGCGCGGGAACTCGCCGACCAGCTCGCCGCGGCCCACCTGCTCAACCAGCCGGGCACCGACCGCTACCAGTTCCACGACCTGCTGCGCGTCTACGCGGGCGAGCTCGTCGAGTCCGAGACGACCGAAGCCGAACGCGCGGCGGCGCTGCGCCGGCTCGTCGACTGGTACCTCGCCAGCGTCGCCGAGGCGAACAAACTGGTCCGCCCGGACCTGCTCACCGAGGACATCACGCTCGACCCGCCGCCGGTGCCCGCCGTCCGCTTCGCGCAGCACGAGCAGACGATCGCCTGGTACACCACCGAACGCCAGGCCCTCACCGCGCTCGTCGGCGTCGCCGCCGAGCACGGCTGGACCGCGCACGCGTGGAAACTCGCGTGGCTCCTGCGCGGGTTCTTCGCCGAGCGCCACGACCGCGACGACTGGATCACCACCGCCCGCGCGGCCGTCGCCGCCACCCGGGACGCCGGCGACGGCATGGGCCTCCAGTACAGCGCCAACAACCTCGGCTCGGCCTACCTGCGCACCCTCCAGCCCGACAAGGCGATCGAGGCGCTGGAGGAAGCGCGGGCGGCGTCCGAGGGCGGCGACGGCACCGCGCTGACGGTCGCGATCCTGTCCAACCTCGCCGGCGCCTACTACGTCCGCGCCGAATACGCCGAAGCCGAGCGCTACGCCCTCAAGGCCGTCCACCTCGCGCGCGACCACGGCCAGCGCACGTTCGTGCCGCACGCGCTGCTCAACGTCAGCGCCAGCCGCATCGGCCTCCGCGACTACGACCACGCGGCCGAAGCCGCCCAGTCCGCCCACGAAGCCTTCGCGGAACTCGGCGACCGCTACCACGCGGCGCTCGCGCTCGGAAACGTCGCCGAAGCCCTCGAAGGAGCCGGCCGGCACGAAGAAGCGGAACGCGCCGGGCTCGACGCGCTCGCCGAACTGAAGGAGCTGAACGCCGACTACGGCACGATCGACGTCCAGATCACCCTCGGCCGGCTCAAGCACCGCACCGGCCGCGCGCACGAGGCGGGCGGCCACTGGGCCGAGGCGCTGACCGTCAGCCAGCGCCTCGGCGACCCCCGCGCCGCGGAGGTCCAGGCCCTGCTGGCCACGGTGCCGACAGAAACCCCCTCGCCCGGGGATGCGCCGTACCCCTAGCCCGGCGCAGCCCAGCGGGACCCGGGACAAGTACACCAAGATCGACTGTCACGCCGCTGTCTCGTCGTGACAGCGGGGGTGCGCCGCCTCAGGAGTGGCTGGGGGAGGGGGCCGGGAGGGCGCTCGGGTGGTAGTCCGCGGCCAGGAGCACCGGGCCTTCGGAGTCCGTCGGCGCGCGGAACGACAGCACCCAGAACGAGCCCTTCTTGCTCGGCACCACGCCGCCGCGCGCGGCCGAGACCTCGACTCCGTCCCGGTCGGCCAGCGCGCTCACCAGGTCCGGGATCACGCCACCCTGGCTGCACACCACCGGCGTCCCGCCGTCGCCGGCCACGGCCAGCAGGCGTGCCACGCCCAGGACCGGGTCCGGCCAGTAGCCCTCTTCCGAGAACAGCGGCTCGTGGCGGACCTCCGCCGGGACGTCCTCCGCCACCCCGTGGACCGTCTGCACGCACCGCAGCCGCGGGGCCGAGAGCACCCGGTCCGGGCCGAACAGCGACAGCACCCGGCGCAGCGCCGCCGCC
This sequence comes from Amycolatopsis sp. NPDC004772, assembly GCF_053601215.1. Classification (NCBI taxonomy): domain Bacteria; kingdom Bacillati; phylum Actinomycetota; class Actinomycetes; order Pseudonocardiales; family Pseudonocardiaceae; genus Amycolatopsis; species Amycolatopsis sp. NPDC004772. Next base: position 13,442 of record NZ_JBSGBK010000004.1, on the reverse strand, counting down.
TGGCGCTGACCCGCTTCCGACAGGGGCCGGAGGTCGTCGTCGCCGGACCACTCGTCGCGCTTGCCCGCCTTGGCGTGCCGCACCAGCAGCAGCGTCGTCAGGCCCACCGGGAGCTCGCAGAACGCCCGCAGCACCCGGACGTCCTCCGGGCGCGTCAGCAGCTTTTCCGCCGCCGTCGAGTCCAGCCAGCGCAGCTCGTCGACCTCGTCGTTCGCCGCGAACTCGCCGGAAACCGCTTCCGCGGCGAAGTAGTCGACCGTCTTCGGCACCGTCCCGGAGCCGTTCCGGGCGGGCACCGGGTACGCCGACCGGACCAGGTAGCGGCCCAGGACGGCGGTGAACCCGGTCTCCTCCCGGACTTCCCGCACCGCGGCCTCGGCGATCGTCTCGCCCTGGTCGAGCTTCCCCTTCGGGAACGACCAGTCGTCGTAACGCGGGCGGTGCACCAGCGCGACCTCGGTCACGCCCCCGGCGAGGCGCCACAGTACCGCGCCGGCCGCCCGGACCTCCTGGGTCATCCGGCGGCTCCGTGCAGCTTCGCCAGCTCCAACTGGTGGTCGCGCACGCGCGAGCCGTCGGCGGGGAACGGCGACCACTCGCCGCTCGCGGTCAGCACCCAGCAGCGCGTCGCCGGGTCCAGGGCCGAGTCGAAGATGTTGTCGAGCTGCGCGGTCAGCTTCGGGTCCTTGACCCGCACCAGCGCCTCGATCCGCCGGTCGAGGTTGCGGTGCATCATGTCCGCGCTGCCGATCCAGTGCGTGCCGCCGGCGCGGAAGTTGAAGATCCGCGAATGCTCCAGGAACCGGCCGAGGATCGAGCGGACGTGGATGTTCTCCGACAGCCCTTCGACGCCGGGCTTGAGCGTGCAGATCCCGCGCACCACGATCTCGACCGGCACCCCGGCCTGCGACGCGTGGTAGAGCGCGTCGATGACCTGCTCGTCGACCAGCGAGTTGCACTTGATCCGGATCCCGGCGTCCTGCCCGGCCCGCGCCAGCTCGATCTCCTCGCCGATCGCCCGCACGATGCCGCGGCGGATGCCGTGCGGCGAGGTGAGGATCGTCCGGTAGGTGTCCTGGCGGGAGTAGCCGGTCAGGACGTTGAACAGGTCGGTGACGTCGGCGCCGATGCTCGGGTCGGCGGTGAACAGGCCGATGTCCTCGTAGAGCCGCGCTGTCTTCGGGTTGTAGTTGCCGGTGCCGATGTGGCAGTAGCGGCGGATGGTCGAGCCCTCCTGGCGGACGATCATCGACACCTTGCAGTGTGTCTTCAGCCCGACCAGGCCGTACACGACGTGCACGCCCGCGCGCTCCAGCGTCCGCGCCCAGGTGATGTTGGCCTGCTCGTCGAACCGCGCCTTGATCTCCACCAGCGCGACGACCTGCTTGCCCGCCTCCGCGGCGTCGATCAGGGCGTCGACGATCGGGGAGTCACCCGAGGTCCGGTACAGGGTCTGCTTGATCGCGAGGACCTTCGAGTCGGCGGCCGCCTGCTCGATGAACCGCTGCACGCTGGTCGAGAACGAGTCGTACGGGTGGTGCACCAGTACGTCGCCCTCGCGCAGCGTCGCGAACACGCTCTTCGGCGTCTCGCGCTCGCCGAACGCCGGGTGCGTCGCCGGCACGAACGGCCGGTCCTTCAGCTCCTTGCGGTCCACAGCGGACAGCTGGTGCAGGCAGGTCAGGTCGAGCAGCCCGGGCACCTCGACGACGTCTGCCGGGTCGACGTCCAGCTCGCGCAGCAGCAGCTCGAGCATGTGCTCGCTCATGTCCTGCGCGACCTCGAGGCGCACCGGCGGGCCGAACCGGCGCTGCGCCAGTTCGCGTTCGAGGGCCTGGAGGAGATCCTCGTCGCGGTCTTCGTCGACCTCGAAGTCGGCGTTGCGGGTGACGCGGAAGACGTGGTGCTCGGTGACGTCCATGCCGGTGAACAGCTCGCCCAGGTGCGCGGCGATGAGCTCTTCGAGGGGCAGGAAGGTCGCGGTCCGGCTGGTGCGCTCGGTCTCGACGCGCATCAGGCGCGGCACGTTGCTCGGCACCTTGACCCGGGCGAAGCGCTCGGTGCCGCCTTCGGGGTCGCGGACCGTCACGGCGAGGTTGAGCGAAAGGCCCGAAATGTACGGGAACGGGTGCGCCGGGTCGACGGCCAGCGGCGTCAGGACCGGGAAGATCTGCTCGGAGAAGTAGCTGGACAGCCGGAGCTGGTCGGCGCCGGCCAGGTCGGCCCAGCCGACGATGTGGATGTCCTCCTCGGCCAGCTGCGGGCGCAGGTGCTTCTCGAAGGCGCCGGTCTGCCGCTCGACGAGGTCCTGGTTGCGCTTGGCGATGTAGCCGAGCTGCTCGCGCGGGGTGAGGCCGTCGGCGCTGCGGACCAGCAGGCCGGTCTCGTCGCGGCGCTTCAGGCCGGCGACGCGGACCATGTAGAACTCGTCCAGATTGGACGCGAAGATGGCGAGGAACTTCGCCCGCTCGAGCAGCGGCTGCGACTCGTCCTCGGCCAGCGCGAGCACGCGGGCGTTGAAGTCCTGCCACGAGAGTTCGCGGTTGAAGTACCGGTCGTCGGGCAGCGTCTCGACGGCGGTCGGCGCGACGGTGACCGCCGGCGGCGCCGAGGGCACGGCCCGGAACTCCTCGGCGTTGCGGGCGTTGCCCTGCGTGGCGCTGCGGCGCCGCGTCGTGGCCGGGGTGGCTGCGGGCGACGTGGTCTTGCGGGTTCTCGCCTTGCCGGCGGTGGCACGGGCGGCGGTGTCGCGCGCGGTGGACTTGGACGGCACCTTCTTGGCGGTGGTGCTCTTCTTCGCCGTCTCCGAAGATTCGCTGGCCGGGTTCCGTCGCCTCCGCGGTGCGGGCGTGCCGCCGTCGTCTGTGCTCACGGCCCCCATTCTTCACTACGTCAGGCGGAATTGCGCAGACCGCGGTGAAGGTCAGATGAACAGCTCGGCGCGGTAGACCGAGGTGTGTTTCCCGACACCCAGGGCCCGGACGTGAGCGAGATCATCCGGGGTGTCGACATCACTGCGCAGGGTCGGCAGGGCCCCGAGCAGGGGGACGGCCCCGGAGGCGGCGTGCAGCCGGGCCGAGCCGGGCCCGAACCGGGGATCGAGGGCGGCCCCGGGGGCGGCGAGCAGGAGGGTGGTGCCGGTGCTCTGGCGATCGGCGACGAAGGCTCGTTTGCCGGCGGGTCCGGCTGCGGTTCGGGCTGCGGCTTCGGCCGTGGTGGTGGTTGCGGCCTGGGCTGCGGTTGCGGCCTGGGCTTCGGCTTCGGCCAGGGCGGCGGTGAGGTCGCCGGCGCGCAGGGCGGGGAGGTCGGCTTGGAGTGCACCGACGGCGGCGCCGGGATCGTCGGCTTTGAGCAGGGCTTCGCCGTACCGGAAGGCGGCGTTGAGGCTCTTTTCATCGGGTTCGCCGACGACCTCGACACCGAGCTCGGCCAGCTCGGCAACGGCCCCCGGATCAGCGGCGACAACCAGCACCCGCCGAACCCGAGCACTGGAGGTGACGGCGGCGAGCGTGTCTTTGGCGAAGGCGAGGACCAGGCCGGGATGGTGGGCGGGTTCAACGGCACCACGCAGCCGCGACTTGCCATCGCGGGGGTGCTTGAGGGGTACGACCAGGTCCACGTCCACATGTCCATCTTTACCCGAAAGCCGGAGCGGGCGTGGCCCGGTGGGGTGGGTTGTCCACAGGCGACGAGGGTTGTGGACAGAATTGCGCGGGGTGGGGCTGAGAGCGGGGTCTGTCGGGTGGGGGCGGGCGACGCCGCCCGAGAGCAGCCGCACCTTTCCTGCTGGGCTCCGGCGAAGCCGGAGCCCAGCAGGAAAGACCTCAGTGGCCGGAAGGGGACGTTGACGCCGGACTTGCACCCCGCCCAGTCCTGCCCCGCCACCCCGATCCGAAGCCAGCACGCGGACGGTGGTGCCGGGTCAAGGCACGCTTTCCCGCCTTGACGCGGTACCACCGTCCGTAGTGACAATTCAGGCTTCGGGGTGGTGGGCACCGAGCTGATTGGCGGGCTCGGTGGGGCGGGTGCTTCCTGCCCAGGCGATGAGCTCGCTGGAACCGGCCCGAGCCTCGGCGAGGCGGCGAGGCTTGCGGGCCTCGGGGACCCCGCACCAACAGACTGTGCCGGGCTCTGGCCGCGGAAGGGCGGGCTGTGCGTTGGCGGCCCGGGGCCAGGCTGAGCCGACCCTCGCCGGGGGGCGGCACGGCTCGGCATAACCCAGCCCAGCCCAGCCCAGCCCGGCTCGGCCCGGGTCGGCCCGGGTCGGCCCGGCTCGGCCCGGCCCGGCCCGGCTCGGCCCGGGTCGGCCCGGCTCGGCCCGGGTCGGCCCGGCTCGGCCCGGCTCGGCCCGGCGGCTCGGCTCGGCCCGGCGGCTCGGCTCGGGTCGACTCGGCCCGGCCCGGCCCGGCCCGGCTCGGCCCGGGTCGGCCCGGCGGCTCGGCTCGGCCCGGCGGCTCGGCTCGGCCCGGCGGCTCGGCTCGGGTCGACCCGGCACGGCACGGCCCGGCTTGGCTCGGCCCACCCCGGCAAGCACCCCCGAAAAGCACCCCCGGCCTGGCCGACAACCCACCGAACCGACCCTCCCTGGACCGGACCGGACCCGGCGCGGCAGGATCAACCCCCGGATGTGACGTGAGCTAGGAGGACATCGTGGCCCGGCGTGAGAAGGGCGGCTTCTGGGTGGGGTTCGCCGCCGTACTGTTCTACCCGCTCACCGGTATTGCGCGGCGGGTCTACGTCGGGGCCGAGAAGATTCCGCGGCAAGGGCCGGCTCTGCTCGTCATGAACCACATCTCGCACCTCGATCCCGCCGTCGACGCCGTCTTCGTGCACCGGCAGAAGCGGGTTCCCCGGTTCCTCTTCAAGGAGAGCCTGCTGCGCGCTCCGGTCCTCGGCCCGATCGTCGGCGGGTCCGGGCAGATCCCCGTCTCGCGGGGGTCGGCCGCCGCCGGGGACAGTCTCAAGGCTGCCCACCAGGCCCTCGAAGACGGCAAGATCGTCGTCATCTACCCCGAGGGCACCATCACCAAGGACCCGGCCGGCTGGCCGAAGGAGTCCTTCACCGGCGCCGCGCGGCTCGCGCTGCAGAACGACGTGCCCATCATCCCCGTCGCCCGGTGGGGCACCAGCCAGATCTTCAACGGCTACACGAAGAAGTTCACGCCGTTCCCGCGCAAGACGATCACCCACTCCGTCGGCGACCCGATCGACCTGTCCGCCTACCGCGGCGGCAACACCCGCAGCGCCACGAAACTCCGCGAGGTCACCAAGGTCATGATGGACGAGGTGACCCGGCTCCTCGCCGAGATCCGGCACGAGGAACCGCCCGCCGCAAAGCCGGAAGACCCCGCCTGATGCGCGCCGACGTGCAGCGGGTCACCGTGCTCGGGGCCGGCTCGTGGGGCACCGCCTTCGCCAAGGTGCTCGGCGACGCCGGCCGGGACGTCACCGTGTGGGCGCGCCGCGAGCAGGTCGCCGAAGACATCCGGGAGCGGCACACCAACAGCGCCTACCTGCCCGGCGTGACCCTGCCCGCGACCGTCACCGCCACCAGCGACCCCGCGGAAGCGACGAAAAGCGCCGAAGCCGTCGTCCTGGCCGTGCCCAGCCAGAGCCTGCGGGCCAACCTGACGGCGTGGCGCGGCCTGCTGCCGAAGGACGCCATCCTGGTCAGCCTGGCCAAGGGCGTCGAGCTCGGCACGCTCAAGCGGATGAGCGAGGTGATCGGCGAGATCGTCGGGATCGAACCCGATGAGGTCGTCGTCGTGACCGGGCCGAACCTGGCCAAGGAGATCGCCGCCGGGCAGCCGTCGGCCTCGGTGCTCGCCTGCGCCGACCACGAACGCGCCGTCGCGATCCAGCGGGCCTGCGCCAACTCCTACTTCCGCCCCTACACCAACACCGACGTCGTCGGCTGCGAGCTCGGCGGCGCCTGCAAGAACGTCATCGCGCTCAGCACCGGGATGGCCGCGGGCCTCGGCCTCGGCACCAACACGATGGCGACGCTCATCACCCGCGGCCTCGCCGAAATGGCCCGGCTCGGCGCGAAACTGGGCGCCGACCCGCTGACCTTCGCCGGGCTCGCCGGGGTCGGCGATCTGGTCGCGACCTGCTCGTCGCCGCTTTCGCGCAACCGCACCTTCGGCGAGCGCCTCGGCCGCGGGGAGACCCTCGAACAGGCGCAGGCGGCCGCCGGCGGGCAGGTCGCCGAGGGCGTCATGTCGTGCTCGTCGATCCGGGCGCTCGCCGTGAGCCTCGGGGTCGACATGCCGATCACCGACGCCATGCACCGCGTCTGCCACGAAGGCGTCGACCCCCGCCAGGCCGGCGCGGAGCTGCTCGGACGGTCCCAGAAACACGAATGGTCCTGATCCGTGGGACGGCTTGACCGGGAAGGACGCGGCTGCGACGCTGGTCGCATGTTCGCGTACGCCATGTCCGAGTCGCGGGGCCGCCTGAGCCTCCACTCGTGTGTGCGCGCGTGTCGCTGTTGTCGGTGAACCCAGCCCCGGCCCAGCTCGACACCCTTTTCTTTCCCGTGAGGACCCTCATGTTCGCCGTTCCGGACAACACCCTGCTGCGTCCCGAAAACCCCGCGCTGCGCCACCCCGTGCGCGTCGCCCTCGAGGTCGCCGCCGACCGCGACCGCTGGCGCCACCTGCTGCGCTACGACCCCGACGAGCGCTTCGCGACGCTGGTGTCGAAGGACGAGCAGCAGGAGGTGTGGCTGATGAGCTGGCTGCCCGGCCAGCGCACCGACCTGCACGACCACGCGTTCGCCAGCGGCGCGTTCACCGTGGTCGGCGGCCACCTGACCGAAGCCGTGGCGCGCCGCGCGCCGGACGGCCGCGCGGTCACCGAACTGCACGCGCTGTCCGCGGGGCAGTCGCGGGTCTTCGGACCCGGGTACGTGCACGAGGTCCGCAACGACGGCCCCGACCCGGCGATCTCCGTCCACGTCTACCGCGACGCCGGCCGCGCGATGCGCCCGTACCACCTGGACCCGGTCGAGGGCCCGATCCCGGACTGATCAGTCCAGGTCGCCGCGCGCCCGGAACTCCCGCTCGATCCGGGACCGGCCGGCACCGGACGCCAGCAGGGCGTGCAGCAGGATCCGCGACTTCCGCGCGTCGAGCCAGCCCGCCATGGTCGCGCCCATCGCGATCAGGCTCGACTCCGAGCCGTGGAAGCCGTACGTCGAGCGCAGCGTCGGGCCCGCGCCCGTCCGCGACGCGACGACCACCGGCAGCGACGGCACCAACCGCGCGATCACGTCGGCCATGCCGGACGACACGTGCCCCACGCCGGTCGCCGCGACCACCACGCCGCGCACGTCCGGCTGCGCGGCGGCGTGCTCCAGAAAGGCGCCCGAGTCGTCCAGACCAGCTTCCACGATCGGGACCAGGCCGCCGAAGTCGTCCCCGGACAGGGACGGCAGCCGCGGCGGCGACGGGTGGAACCAGTGCACCGCGTGCTCGACGACCATGCCCAGCGGTCCCGCCGGGGCCGAGGAGAACGCGTCCAGGTGACTCGAATGCGCCTTCCGCACCCAGCGTGCCGCGTGGACGTCGTCGTTGAGCGTGACCAGGACTCCCCGGCCACGGCTGCGCGGGTCGGCCGCGACGGTCAGCGCGTTGCGCAGGTTCGCCGGGCCGTCCGGGCTGAACAGGCCGGCGTTGCGCATCGCCCCGGTGACGACCACCGGCGTCTCCGACGGCCAGTGCAGGTCCAGGAAGTACGCCGTTTCCTCCAGGGTGTCGGTGCCCTGGACGACGACGAAGCCGTCGGCGTCCTGGCGCAGGCCCCAGTCGCGGCAGCGCCGCAGGGTCGCGAAGTCCAGCGACGCGCTGCCGATCCCGGCCAGCGTCTCGGCCAGGACGTCCATCGGCAGGTCGCCGAGGCCGCCGAGCAGTTCGGCCGCGCCGAACCGCGGGACGGCGCCGCCGTCGCCGTCGCCCGGGGCCATCGAGATGGTGCCGCCCAGCGTGGCGACGGCGATCAGGGGACGTGCCATGAAGCCACCCTATTCAGCGGTTCTCAATCGGCCGTCGCCGCGCGCTCGGCGGCGCTGCGCAGCACGCAGAACTCGTTGCCCTCCGGGTCGGCGAGGACCGCCCAGCCCGTGCCGTCCGGGTTGCGGCGGTCGTCGAACATCGTCGCGCCGAGGCCGAGGAGCCGCGCGACCTCCTCGTCGCGCGGGATGTCCGGCTGCAGGCACAGGTGCAGGCGGTTCTTCACCGTCTTCGGTTCGGGCACGCGCAGGAACAGCAGCGTCGTGCCGTCGTTCAGTTCGAAGCCCACCTCGTCGTCGCCGGGCTGGTCGGTGTCCGGGATCGGCTTTCCGGTGACCTGGCTCCAGAACTGGCACAACGTGTACGGGTCGGCACAGTCGACGGAGACGTTCAGCACGGACGACGGCATGGCACTCCTCGAAGTCGGATGCCGTCGAGTCTGGCCCAGCCGCGTCGCGAGGGCGAACCGATTTACGACGCCAGCGCCAGCCCCGCCGTGCGGTGCACGCGGCGGCTGTCGTCGACGATGAGGATCTCGCAGTCCGGCCGGTCGGCCGCCCAGGTGATGCCCTCCGCGCCCATCGCGAACGCCGCCGTGGCCAGCGCGTCCGCCGTCACCAGGTCGCCGGCCACCACGGTGACGCTCATCAGGCCGGTCGCCGGCGTTCCCGAACGGCCGTCGAGGATGTGGGAGCCGCGCTCGTACGCCGCCGACGTCGCGATCGCGCCGTTGCGCGACTCCAGCACCGCGCACACCGCCAGGGGCTGCTCGGGGTGGCGCACCCCGACCCGCCACGGCCGGCCCGGCTCCGGTTCGCCCGCCGTGACGACGTCGCCGCCGGCGTTGAGGCAGAACGTCCCCGCGCCCTCGGCCTTGAGCATGTCGGCCGCGCGCTGCACCGCCCAGCCCTTGACGACCGCGCACGGGTCGAGGCCCCGCCCGGGCAGCCGCGCGCGGAACGCACCGCCGGAGAGCTGCTCGTAGTACGCGCAGAGCTCCAGCACCTCCAGGAGGTCGTCGCTGAGTTCCGCGGCCGTCAGCTCGCCGCGGTCGTACCGGCTGACCTCGCTGTCCTCCTTGAACGGGCTGAACCGCGCGTCGACGTCCCGGAACCACGCGAAGACGTCGTCGACGACCTCCGCGAAGTCCCCGTCGTCCCGCAGGTCGAGGGAGATCGGCAGGCCCATCACCTGTTCGACGCGAGTGGTCATCTCTTGCCCCGCGCGTCGATCGCGGCCTGCAGCGACGTCTTGTACGACTCGCTCGTCTCGGTCGCGCCGGTCACCGTGTCGATGTTCGCGCTCTGCGCCTGCATCGCCGCCTCCTGCAGCTTCGGCAGCGCGGTGACCGCCCGCCCGTGGTCCGGGGCCTGCAGCAGCGTGATCGCGGTGAGACGGCTGCCGGAGAACGTCACCTGGACCTGCACGATCCCGTACACACTGGACTCCGCGGTGCCCTGCGTGGTCACCACCCCGCCCGCCGGGTCCGAAGTGGACGGTCCAGGCGCCTTGTTGTCCGAAGAGGACGGTGCCGAGGGTGTCGCCGACGGCGCCGTGGAAAGCGGTGGTGCGGTGATCGCGGGCGGTGGCTGGGCGGCGGCGGTGTTCTGCACCGGTCCGGGTTCGAACCGCCAGACCGCGATGAACCCGGCGATCGACAGCGCGACGACGAAGATGGTCTTCTTCACAACGTTCCCCTAGGCCGCGAGACTGAAGCGTTCGGCGTGGACCTGGGAGTTCGGCACGCGCAGCTCGCGCAGGCTGCGCAGCACGGCCGAAGTCATCCCCGGCGGGCCGCAGACGAACACGTCCCGCTCGTGCACGTCCGGCACCATCATGTGCAGGTTCGCCGGCCCGAGCAGCACGCCGCGCGGGCCCACCGCCTGGTCCGGCCCGGTGAGCACGTTGACTACGGCGCCGCGCGCCTTGGCCAGCTCGTTCAGTTCCGGCAGCAGCACGGCGTCGGCCTGATTGCGGACGCGGTAGAGCACCACGACGTGGCCGTCGATGTCCTCCAGCAGCGCGCGGATCGGCGTGATCCCGACCCCGCCCGCCACCAGCAGCGCGTCGGGCCGCCGCTGGTGGATCGTCGTGAACGCGCCGTACGGGCCCTCGGCGAACACGCGCGTCCCGATGGGCAGGTTGCGCAGCCCGGCGCTCGACTCGCCGAGCGCTTTCGCCGTCAGCCGCAGGGAACGGCCGTCCGGCGCGGCCGACAGCGAGAACGGATTGGCCTGCCACCAACGGTCCTTGGTCAGGAACCGCCACAGGAAGAACTGCCCCGCCTTGGCCGGCAGCTTGTCCAGGTGCCTGCCGGACATGTACACCGAAACGACGTCCGGGGATTCGGAAACCACCGCCGTGACACGCAGCTGGTGACGCAGGTTCCGCCACAGCGGCAGCACGACGCGCCCGGCGAGCACGGCGGCCCCGGCCCCGAGCCAGAGCGTCCACCAGTACGCCTTCGCCGCTTCCGTGCCGGCGAACGACTGGCCCAGCGCGATCTGGTGGGTGAACGCGAGCAGCACCGCGGCGTAGGTGTAGAGGTGGATGAAGTGCCACGTCTCGTAGGCGAGCCGCTTGCGCGCGAACTTCGCCGAAACGGCGCCGACGACGAGGATCACGGCGAAGGCGACCAGTGCCCGCAGGATGCCTTCGAGCGTGTTGGCCATTTCGACCAGTTCGTCGACGACGCCTTTGTCCGAAACCTCGGCATAGCCCATGGTGATGAACACCAGGTGCGCCAGCAGGGTCCACAGGAGCGTGAAGCCGGTCCACCGGTGCCAGGTGGTCAGCCGGTCCATCCCGAGCCGGCGGTCCAGCCAGGGCAACCGGGCCACCAGCAGCAACTGGAACGCCATCGCCAGCGCGCCGTAGAGGCCGGCCAGCCTGCCGATCGTGATCAGCACGTTCTGCGAAACCCCGGCCTGCACGAACAGGACGGTGACGGCGGCCACATTGGCGCCGAGGAAGAGGAAGAGGCCGGATTTCGCGGCGATCCGGGGGCGGATCGCCGGGCGCGCGGCCTCGACGGTCTGCGTCATGGTGCTCACACGGATCCCCCTTTGATTCGGTTCACAAGGCTAGCGTCGGCACCGAGCCTGTGGGGAGGCTTTGCCCCGACTGTCGGAATACTGTCGGCGGGTCCTCCGGGCACGCCGATCGGCGCGCGCCGGGAGATGATGCAGTGGTGCAGACCCCCGATCCCGTGCGCCTGCTCGTCGTCGACGACGAGCCGCACATCGCCGACCTCGTCGCCACCGTCGCCCGGTACGAGGGCTGGCAGGCGGTCACGGCCGGGACCGGCCAGGCGGCGCTGACCCGGGCCGCGGAGTTCGGGCCGGACATCGTCGTGCTCGACCTGATGCTGCCCGACCTCGACGGCTTCACCGTGCTCGACCGCCTGCGCGGCGGCGGCAACGCGGTGCCCGTGGTCTTCCTCACGGCCAAGGACGCGACGGCCGACCGGATCGCCGGGCTCACCCGCGGGGGTGACGACTACCTGGTGAAACCGTTCTCCGTCGAGGAGCTGATGGCGCGGCTGCGGGCGGTGCTGCGGCGCAGCGCCGGCGTCGCGAACCGGCCCGAAGCGCGCGGCGCCGTGCTGCGGGTCGGTGACCTGACCCTGGACGAGGACACCCGCGAGGTCCGCCGCGGCGACGTCTCGGCCGAGCTGACGCCGACCGAGTACGAGCTGCTGCGCTACCTGATGCGTCGCTCGCCCGCGGTGCTGACCAAGGCGCAGATCCTCGACCACGTCTGGGAATACGACTTCGGCGGCCGGTCCAACGTGGTGGAACTGGTCATTTCGCACCTGCGGCGCAAAGTGGACGCGGGTGACGGCGAACCGCTGATCCACACCGTGCGCGGCGTCGGGTACGTCGTGCGGCAGGCCCACCGGTGACGCGCGCGGTCCGCCGGTGGTACGGGGCGTGGCAACGCACCCGCCTCGGCACCCGCATCACCCTCGGCCTCGGCGCGCTCGCGCTGGTCGTGTTCGCGGCCGTCGGCGTCACCACGGTCGGGATCATGCACGACTACCTCGACCGGCGGCTCGACGAACAGCTGTCCAAGAGCCAGAACACCCAGCTGCCGCTGCTGCGCGAAACGCACGGCTCGCCGCAGTCGGTGTACTCGTGGTACTCGGCGCTGTACCAGGTCCAGGGCGGGATCGCCGTCCCCGAGCCGGGCGGACGGCTGCCCGGCGACGCCAAGCAGCTGGCGAAGATCGCCGCCGAAGCGGTGAACGGCGACGTCACCCGCACCGTCTACCTGCACGACGACGGCCCGTACCGGGTGCGCGCCTGCCCGGTGGACCCCGATTCGGTGCTGCTGTCCGCCGCGCCGCAGCAGGACCTCGACGCCACGGTCCGGCAGCTGATCGGGGTCGAGGTCGGGGCGTTCGCGCTCGCGCTGGGCGTGCTGGTGGTCGTGGGACGGCTGGTGCTGCGCCGCGGCCTGCGCCCGCTGGCCGACATGGCCGGCACCGCGCACGACATCGCCTCCCACGACCTCACCGCCGACCCGGACCTGCCGGTGCGGGCGGCGGGCACCGGCGGCGGCGCCGAAGTCGAAGAGCTGCGGACGGCGTTCAACGTGATGCTGGCCCACATCGACACGTCACTGGCCGCGAAGACCGAGGCCACCGAGCGGCTGCGCCGGTTCGTCGCGGACGCCTCGCACGAACTGCGCACGCCGCTGACGTCGATCCGCGGGTACGCCGACCTCTTCCGCTACGCGGCGGCGAACGAGCCGGCCGAGCGCGAGGCGCACCTGGCGAAGATCCGCGAGGAGACGGCCCGGATGACCGTGCTCGTCGACGACCTGCTGCTGCTGGCCCGGCTCGACGCGCGGGCGGCCGAGACGCCGCTGCGGCCCGAGCGCGTCGACCTGGCCGAGCTGGCCGGGGACGCGGCGGACGCGTTCGCCGCCGGCCGGCCCGACCACCCGCTGACCTCGGCGCTGTCGGCGGCCTTCGTGGACGCCGATCCGGTGCGGCTGCGGCAGGTGCTGGACAACCTGCTGGCCAATGCGGCTGTGCACACCCCACCCGGGACATCGGTGCACGTCTCGGTGGCGGCTTCGGGGGGTTTCGCCGTGGTGGAGGTCACCGACAGCGGGCCCGGCATCGCCCCGGCGGACCAGGAGCGGATCTTCGACCGGTTCTTCCGGGTGGACGACTCCCGCACCCGCGGCAACGGCGGCACCGGGCTGGGGCTGTCGGTGGTCCAGTCCTTGGTCACCGCGCACGGCGGCACCGTGGCGGTGTCCTCGGTGCCGGGCCGGACGACGTTCACGGTCCGGCTCCCGCTCGCCCGCCTGTCGTGAGTGGTAAGGCGGGTTATTAGCACCCCTAACACACAACACCCCTGGCGGGGGGCGGGGTAGGACCCCCGCGGGGGGGGGGCGCCGGCGGGCCGGGCGGGCCGG